>NZ_ADFQ01000045.1:0-1073 GCF_000177355.1 Prevotella amnii CRIS 21A-A | reverse complement strand
ATTGCGTCCGCTGACAATCATCACGGTCTCGTTCTTCGGAGCACTACCCTTGCCAGCTGTGGTAACCACACCGTCTTTCTTCACCTGAACGGGACGCCCGAAGCCGTCCACGAAGGTTACGGTCTCCATGTCATCGCTTGGGTGCTGTATGTCGTAATGTTTGGTCACTGCGTACGCAGGTGCAGTGATGCCATTGGTACCGAAAGTAGCTTTAGGCTGATAGTCAAAGGCAATGATGTAAGGCACACCTGTTGCCAACTCATTAGGACCACGCACGGCTTTCACTCGTCCGAGGTTGTCGATGTCGGTCTCGTAGTAGAAGTGGTTGAGATCCATGCGGCGCAGTGCCATGCCATAGCGGTAGTCGAAGTTGGACGCCTCGCTGCGGTAGCCAAAGGCATCGTCTATGCGCTCTACATACATATTCATCACCGGCTCGTAGCGGTAGGTATACCACATGCGTTGTCCCTTGGCGTTGGCAGGGAGCATGGTCTTGGTGATGTTGCCGTAGGCATCATAGGTATAATCGGACACGGCTTCTCCGCTACCGAGTTGCCGGCGGATTTGCGTGATATGGTCGGCATAGTTCATGTCGTAGGTAGCCGTAACATGGTGATAGGTTTTGCCGTCACCACCCGTAACCGTTACATCGGTCGGTAGTCCGAAGATATGCTTACCCTCGTTGGAGGTGTACTGTATGGCTGTCTGGTAATCGAAACCGCCCGTGCCGTTCTCACCCAACTTGCCCTTGTCGCTGAATTTATAGGATTTGAGTTCACCGTGATAGCCTGTGAGGTAATACTCGTTCCAAGCCTCAGAGGTGGTGATACCGTTTGTCTGTCCCTCGTACTGCTTGCTGGCAGTATAGCGGAGCGGAACGAAAGCAGAGGCACGGTCGCTGCATAGCCGTTGTTGCTTGGTGAAGGTGTACTTGTCACCATCGGCAGAGAGGTAGTAGCCGTCGTACTCATTGCGGGTCTCGGTGTATTTCTTGCCTTCGGCATCTTCTACGGAAGTACCAAGTTCGTTGCCTTGTGCGTAGTAGGTAGACACGTCGTAGAGTTGTACTGCCT
>NZ_ADFQ01000046.1:0-1946 GCF_000177355.1 Prevotella amnii CRIS 21A-A | reverse complement strand
CATTCGCATACCATTTTCGTGGGATTACGAAAAACGTAACAGTCGTATACAAACGTAAGCAAACGTAAGCAAAAATAGCAAACGTAAGCAAACGATGCAAATGCATACAAACTATGCATACAAACTATGCAAACGATGCAAATGCATAATTTGCATTGCAAACTATGCAAACGATGCAAATGCACCTATATGAGAATGAGTATGAGAATGAGAATGAGTAATAGACTTAGTCGTCTATTACAAAAGTGAGAGTTCTTTGTGAAAAAAGAAAAACCTACAAAAGAAAGCTCCTTTGTAGGTTTGAAAGATTAAAAGCCTTTGCCTTTCGTTCTTTCGTAAACTGCGGTTTGTTTTTTGTCGTGGTTTTCGATTTTGAATAAAACCATTGAGCGAGGAGGAATGTCGTCAGGTAGTAGTGAGACAAGTTTCTCGATAACTTCATCAACATTGTTGAAGCCAACGTCTGTCAGTTCTGCTACCTTGCGCCCTTGGAAGAATGCCGTGCCGTGAACCTGATAACGATACGAGAGTTTGAAACGATCCTCTTTCGGCTTTTGTTCTCGCTGTGATGGTTTATCTGAGAAGAAAATAAAATCAATTACTTTCTCGTTGAGTTCCCATGCTGGAGAGAAGTCTATCTTGATATAGCCTCGTGTTACCTTGTGTCCGCTGCTATGGTTCATAGCAAATGCCACCTCGCCAATAGTAGCCTTGCAATCGTTTTGCGCCACTGTTCCCCATGTGTGTCTGAAAGTATAAACAGAATAATCGTGCTGCTTGTCTATGCCCATAGCCTCACACAAATTTCTGATGCCTATATTCACATTGGCACTGAAGCTATCTGTTGTCGTATGGCGTTTAGCAAAGTTGAATAGATGCACATCATCCTCATCGGTATTCTTGTATTTGTCAAACAAAGGAAGCAAGATAGGAGGGACACGCATTTCCATATATGCGCCATCGGCACGAAACTTTTTTGTCTTGGCTCGTTGGTAATGGATAATACCATCGTAATAGTCCGTTTTCTTCAGCTGAAACAGATCAACTGTGTTAATACCTGCAAGACAAAGAACCATCATTGCCACATCTCTACCAAGCTCTGTGGTAGGGTGCGCCATCTTACTTTCGGGAAGTGGAAAGAAAAAGAACTCCCTGCATGCTTCAGGAGTAATAGCTAGTTTTTCGGGCTTATCAGCTTTTGGAATTTCCACCTTCACCCACGGATTTGTCTTTATCTTGATGATGCCGTTGTCGTAATCGTTGAACTCTACCTGTGCAGCTTTGAATATCTGCCTAATACAAATAGGGTACATTTCTTTGGCACGCTTTGTCGTTTCAAGACTTTTAATCCATCTGTTTACAAACATCGAGGTCAGATGCGAGAACTTGACATGGTTTGTCCCTGCAAATCTCTCGAGGTGCTGTAAGGCAAGTTCATAGTTGCGAGCGTTGCGCTGCTGCCCTCTGTCTATCATTCGGTCTATGTGCTTTCTGGCATATTTCGAAAAATCTATATCATCATCGCCACTCACAAGAAAGTCGGACACTTCTTTTGCGTTCCAGTTCCTAATGTCCTTTTTGTTGAGACGCTCCATGTAGTCAATGATTACAGGAGAGAGCAGACCAACCACATAGGGGTCTTTAACTTCTTTGGTTTTCGTGATGCCCTTATCGTTTACCATCTTTTCAGTTTTGATATAGGCGAGTTCCCTATGATGTGTTACCCTGATATAAACAGGATAAAAACCATCGCTACGTTTATTCCTTACGCATATTTTCAGTGTTGCCATAATTCATCCGTGTTCCAATTGTTAGTGATAAAAATACCTAAACTTGTTATAACTTACAGAATTGCAGTTGTAAACACGCTGTAAACAGTGTATTCCAAAATAGTAAACTTACTGTAAACATTTACGCTCATTCTGCTCAAATAGTGTGTATAGATG
>NZ_ADFQ01000047.1:0-1729 GCF_000177355.1 Prevotella amnii CRIS 21A-A | reverse complement strand
CTATCACCCCGACCACTTGGGCAGCTCAAGCTACATCACCAATCTTGATGGCGAGGTATCGCAGCACATTGAGTATGTGCCGTTCGGCGAGGTCTTCATTGAGGAGCGCAACAACACTTGGAACACACCTTACCTTTTCAATGCCAAAGAGCTTGACGAGGAAACAGGTATGTACTACTATGGTGCGAGGTACTATGAGCCGAGATTGAGTTTATGGATGAGTTGTGATCCGCTGGAAGAGAAGTATCCGAATATTTCCAGTTATGATTATTGTATGAACAACCCCGTAAAGTTTATTGATCCCGATGGAAAAAAGCTTAAGTTAGCAGGAAATCGTCAACAAAGAATTAAAATTTTAACTTACCTTCAAAAACTTACAAATGACAAATTAGGAGTTCGTCAAGATGGAATAGTATTAATAATGAAAACTGGGGTAAGGAATACTAATAAGAAACTGACTACGGGAACTGGACTTATTTCAAATATAGTTAAAAGTAATAAACAAATGACTATAGAAATAGGGAAAATTGGAAGTACAAATTATGAAACGGATGTAAACTCTACTAACGCTACGAATGGAAAAGGAACTAATGTAAAGGTGAATTTTGATATTTCAGCTAATCCATTAATTCCCACAAAAAATTCAAAAACAGGTAATGTTTCAGACCAAAACAGACCTAATGAAATTGGGTTAGCTCATGAAATGATTCATGGTGAAAGATCAATGAAGGGAAAAGCAATAGATTATTCTATAAAAAGTTCATATACATATAAAGACGTAAATGGTAAAAAGACATCTCAAATGGTACCACAAGAAGAACTTGAAACGGTAGGATTAAAAGGTAATAATACTCATAACGAGAATAATATTAGAAAAGAACAAGGATTAAAGCAAAGGGGGGCATACTGATGAATATGAAAAATATAATATGTTTAATATCTTTTATTTTATTAGGTATTGGATGTCAGAAACAAAATCCACATAATAAAATTATGTTTAAATGTGTTATCTTCCCAACAGGAATGAATTCGGAAACATATTTAATTAAGATGTTTGAATACGGACAATTAGAGGTTTCCTATGGGATTAAAACAAGTGATTCAGAAGATGAGTATTTTAATAAAATCATAAACAAAAAAAAGATTACTCTTAGCGAAGGCGATTTTAAAATTATTAAAGTTTTAAATTCAAAACTGTCAGGGTTAAATTCAATTCAGAAAGATGAAGTTAGAAAAGGTGGTTGGGAGATTTTTTTAATGAGTAACGGTAAAAAGTATCATTTTTATTATGGAGAGTATAGTAGTACATCTCTAGGATTACTTATTGAACAAATCATTAAGATTTCACCTATAAAATTAAATTTGCACAGTTGGTCTTAATTACCTCCTTAGAAACGGCAGGAAATGAAATATTCTGCCGTTTCTTGGGTAAAGCTCCAGATTGGGAGTTGAGTTCTATGTTTACATAGCAATTCAACGGAAATTATCAAAAGCGGGAAGAATAGCAATGGCAAAACAACTATTATGCCTTATGCTATTCACAGCAAGAAAATGAAAACTACGAAATTTGTCCTCATTCGCTTGCGCTTTACGAATTAATGCTTTACATTTGCAATCAAGCACTTACATATCTCCTTATGAATGCAAATGGTTTCCCATACAACGGTAAGTACGACGACTATAAGAAGCTGCAGTTCTACTATCACCCCGACCACTTGGGCAGCAGTAG
>NZ_ADFQ01000048.1:0-776 GCF_000177355.1 Prevotella amnii CRIS 21A-A | reverse complement strand
AAAATTCTCATACGTAGGACAATCCTTCAAGGCTTCCGAAATCGGCAGGGAGTTCGGCTACCGTTCCTTGCAGAAGAACTTTGAAGAAACTAACAAGAAAGAACAGAAGAAACCACACCAAACGACACAAGAGCCAATAGAAAAGAAAGAACAACCTGATACCGGTTATCAACTCGTACCTCCAAGTCGTTCCTCTATCTCACGAAACAATGACACGCCACAAGTGCAGAACTCCATTGATGCAGTGGCAGACACCATCGTTAGCGCAGCTGATGAAGTTGTGGAAGGGTTAGGCGATTTGATTACACCATCCACACAGGGCAATGACTATGCTGAAACGGCATGGCAGCGTAAACTCAGATACCACGCCAATAGAAAGAAAAGACGAGGAAGAGGAATATAACCTACAACCAGACAATCAATCAAAAATGCAGAAAGAAGAATATTTCATCAAAAACGCTTGTTATTCGGTAATAAAGTATTATCCGTTGCAAGCGGAATAACAAGCGTTCTTTGTTAGGCAGAAAATAGCGAAGCCGAGTAGCTCGCTCGTTTCCAAACCTTTACCAGTTTAGTTTTACAAACAAGGTAACTTATTTATTTTCAATTAGATACATTTTAATAATTATCTTATATAGCAAAACATTACCTTTTACCCTCTAAAACATCATCTTTTACCTCGCAAAACATCACCTTTTGCGGTGTAAAAGATGACGTTTAGCTTTGCGTGCTGTAAGTGCTTAAGTGTAAATGCTTTAAGAAAGCAGCGTGGGACA
>NZ_ADFQ01000049.1:0-9535 GCF_000177355.1 Prevotella amnii CRIS 21A-A | reverse complement strand
ATGGCTCAGTAGAAATTTAGTGGGGATACGCATAAATCTTTGCAAGTCTATACAGAAAGAATTTTTCATCAACGATACCGGCTCAGTAGAAAAGAACTGGGGATTTTTTTAGTTTTATAGATTTTTGTATTTTTGCATTATGAATATGCTTGAACATTTAGCCCGTCTTGTTCTTCCAAAGGAGGTACAGGACAATTTCGATATTGTTAAGATAGAAACAGATGAGTCTGATATTGATGCAATGAGTATGACCATCCATCTTGACGAGCGTATGAATGCCTATCTTCAAAAATCTGAGGACTACGAATCCAAAGGTTTTATGGATGCTGTACGCATAACTGATTTTCCTATACGTGACCATAAAGTGATTCTTGTTCTTCGCCGTCGTAGATGGAAAAACAAGGATACAGGAGAGACATTTGTTGACAGCATTAGTGTTACCGAGTCAGGGACCCGCTACTCGAAAGAGTTTGCGGCTTTTTTAAAAGAGACGTATGGAGACATCCCCGACGACCTGCCGTACACTTGAGCAGTACTACCATGTAAATTCCAAGACTTTGGATAAACAATACAAGGATGTCTTGAGTGACTATCGTACCTGGACTGAATTAGACCATGCTGATGAATGGCTTGTTTTTCCTGACAACATAGGTCGTAATTTGGCAATAGACGAGACATCTATGTCTAACGGAGAATTGCGTACGATAGTTACCAACAGAGACAGACACGGAAAAGATCAATGTCTAGTTGCAGTTGTCAAGGGCGTCAAGTCAGAGGACGTTATTAATGCCTTGAACCATATCCCCGAAGCGCTTCTGAGTATGGTTGAGGAAGTCACACTTGATTTGTCTGACTCCATGAGAAAGATTGTTCGCACATGCTTTCCCAAAGCGACTAGAGTAATAGACAGGTTCCATATACAGAAACTTGCTTGCGATGCTGTGCAGGAAATGCGTATCAAGCATCGTTGGAATGCCATACAAGAGGCGAATGACGATATGGAGAATGCAAAGCTTGAAGGACGCGAATATGTGCCTTTTCGATATGAGAACGGAGATACAAGAAAAGAATTGCTAGCAAGGAGCAGGTATCTTCTTTTCAAATCAGGAGAGAAATGGACGCAATCACAACGCAAGAGAGCTGAGATTCTATTTAGAGAATATCCAGATCTGAAGACTGCTTATGGGCTATCGCATTCTTTGAGAATGATTCTATCAAAACATACTATTAAGGATGCTGCAAGACTTTCTATGGCTAAATGGTACAACAAAGTGGAAGAAGCGGGCTTCCGTTCTTTTAATGTTATTGCTGCAACATTCTATGAACATTACGATGACATTCTGAACTTTTATACAAATAGATCATCTAATGCTGCAGCTGAATCTTTTAATGCGAAAATCAAAGCTTTCAGAGCATCACTAAGGGGTATCGTGGCTCAGTAGAAAATCAGTGGGGATAGGCGTATAGTTTTGCAATTCTGAATAGGAAAAACTTCTTGTCTGCTACTCCTCTTAGATTAGCTCGGAAAAGTTTGATTTTGGCATTGAACGATTCTGCCATGGCATTCGAAGACCTGTTATTATAGAAGTTCAATATTTCATCATAATGTTCGTAGAATGTGGCAGCAATGACATTGAATGAATGAAAGCCTGCCTCTTCAACTTTATTGTACCATCTTGCCATGGAAAGTCTTGCTGCATCCTTGATGGTGTTCTTAGCAAAAATCATGCGCAGTGAATGACACGGTCCGTATGCCTTTTGGATGTCCGGATATTGTTCAAAAAGAATTTTAGCATGCAGTTTCTGACGCTTTGTTCATTTGTCAGCGGACTTGAAGAGCAGATATCTTGACCTGGCGAGAAGCTCTTTTCTTGTATCTTCATTAGTGTATCGGTATGGGCTGTATGGTTTATCGCAGAGCTTTGCCTCTTCCATTTCGTCGTTTGCCTGCTGTATTGCATCCCAGCGGTGCTTTATACGTAATTCCTGTACGGCATCGCATGCTAACTTTTGTACATGGAACCTATCGATTACACGCTTGGCGTTGGGAAACAACCTTCTGGCTATTTTGCGCATGGAGTCGGACATGTCCAGGGTGATTTCCTCAACAGAGGAGCGTTTCTCCTCATCAATCCTATCCAGTACTGCTATGACTTCCTCTGACTTTGTCCCTGCAACTACTGCCTCGATACTTCTTTCCCGTGTCCTTGCTGCACGGTTGGTCACGAAAGTGTACAGCTCGCCGTTAGATAAGGAAGTTTCATCAATAGCCAGAGAGGGTCCGATGTTGTCAGGAAATAGCAGCCACTCATCGGCATGTTCTGCCTGGTCCCATTGACGGAAATCGCTTAGAACCTCCTTATATTGTTTCTCAAATGTATGTCCGTCAATATGATAGAAATCCTCAAGCGTAAGGCAGGTCACGGGGGATGTCTCCATACGTTTCTTTTAAAAAAGCTCCAAATTCCTTGGAGTAACGGGTGCCTTGAGCTACCATGTCTAAAGCGATGGGAGGCGTAAAGCTCTTGCCCGTGCGCAAGTCCGTCCATCCTCTTCGACGAACTTTCAATATAACCTTATGGTCTCGGATCGGAAAGTCGGTTATATTTACTGCTTCCATGAATCCTTTGGACTCGAAGTTGGCATCATCCGCCAAAGCCTTGTCTATACGTTCGTCAAGGCTAATATGAAACTCTGATCCGACCTTACGGACAGAAACAATGGTAAAAAACTCTAATATTTTACTTGGCAACACAAGAGTTGTCAAGGTACGTAACATATTTTCTTCCATGATGCGAAGGTCGGAATTATTAAGATAAATAACAAATTATTCCCCATAAAAATTCTACAGAGCCAATGTTCCTCCTTCTACCTTGTCCTTACGTATCATACGATATATGGTTTCATGGCTAATATACTTGTCATCCTTGGCCAATACACCAGATACTTTGTTCCTGAGACCATTGCTCGGTAACAAGAAGGTGCTTCGCCTCTTCCATGACATTCTTGTCGATTGAATGATTGCCCAGCTTTCTGCGCTTTGTTTGTACTGCATTTGCTTGGGCTGTTTCCCGGCGTAATGGACATTTGGTAGGCTGAAAAGCTCTAGATGTCCTTTATTTATTACCTTTGTGCCATTTGAAAACCTATGAATAAAAAACATGTGTATTCTGTGGTAGCTCAAATGTTAAAAAGAACGGTCATCGTCGGGGGCTGCAAATGTATTTTTGCGGTGATTGCAAGAAGCAATTTCAAGGCGGTCGCCGCATTGACAGTACAACATTATGGCAAAGCTATCTGACAGAGAAACGAACCGTCAAAGAACTGTCAGTTATGCATAAATGTTCTGAGAGAACAATACGCAGGAAACTGAAGTTGATAGCAGAGAGTTTTACCCCTTCCTTTCCTAAGAAAGCAACTGTCATAATTGATACAACATATTTCTCCAGAACATTTGGTGTAATGTTATTCCAAGATGCAACTTCGGGAAAGATCCTTTATCGCAAATTTGTTAAGAATGAAACCAACAAGGAATATCTCTCAGGACTTGAAGATATAAAAGATGGAGAAACAAAGATAGTGGCGGTAGTCTGTGATGGACACACAGGGCTTTTACAGGCTATAACCTTCTGCCGGTACAAATGTGCCAGTTTCATCAATTGCAAATCATCAGAAGGCTTCTGACAAATAACCCTCATTTGCCTGCAAGCATAGAGTTGCTGGCATTGGCAAGGAAGATGTTTACCATCGGAAAGGAGCAGTTCTTAATGGAATTTGGTAAATGGTGTGTCCGGTGGGAGGAATTTCTGAATGAAAGAACGACTCTTATTTCAGGCAAGACTACTTATACACACAGACGACTTAGGACTGCCAAGAGGTCTTTAAGAACACATCTCAAGTGGCTATTTACATATGAAGAACATACGGAGGTAAACATACCGAATACAATCAATATGTTGGAAGGCTACAACTCACAACTTAAAAGAGCTTTACTGAACCATAACGGATTAAACGATACTAACAAAAAGAAGTTTATTGATGGATTTCTGAATATAACAAAGTAGGCTGAAAATTACCAGCCTACCATTTGTTCATTACAAACATCTGGAGCTTTTTCAGCCTACCAAATGTCCATTACGCCCCAAAATGATAGCACAACAGGATGATCATGATTTCGCTCTTGGACATCTGCCCTTTGCGGTTTCGCATGCGCTTATATCCCACGTCTATGGGGGCGATATGTAGGTTTTTAGTTAACTCGGCATCTAAATTCTTGCAGAACTCATCCAATATACAAAATATTTCTGTAACTTTGTCTGTGGTAATTATCGCTATATATGTTTTGTAAGTTATTGATTTTCAACTATAAAGTTACAAGATAATAGCGAGATTACCAACTTTTTAGGGCACTTTTTTGTCCCAAACTGGCGTATCGTCTAGTTCGCGTGGAATACGTATATATTGTTCACCCCCTACTAACCCGAAACTACCACTGCCTTCATTATTGTCATTTGAATAGGTTATGAATATGTTGGGTAACTTTATGTGATATGGTTCGTAGTGTTCTGGGTGCTATGAAAAGGTGTAATGTGTGAAATTATTATTATGGAATATTTGCGTATTTCATTTATTTCTTCTAATTTTACAATTAGCATTTAGTGTAAATGCTGTGTTTTTATATTTATCAACATCAACCAAAACAATTTAGTTATGAAAATTAGACTTTGTGATTCAGAACTGAATGCGAATGAAGCGAGAATTAATGATTTTCTTTCACAGAAACAGATGTCATGTATTGTGGGTGGAAGTCGTTCGTATGATCCAGATGGTTCAGACTCAGAAAAGGATGTTAAGGACAAGCCTGTCATGCCCCCGATCTATCCCAATTATTCGGAATCTACTTATGTGAATTACGGACATGGACCTAGAACGAAATGATTACTCGTTGTCTAGTCTAGAATGTCTTAGAAATTTAATTTAAGCGGCATATAAGTTGGAGTGAACTTATCATTTTCGCCTCATTGCTGCTTATTTTGTTATTGGTAGTTTATGTCACCAATGTAAGTTGCGTCTGTTGCGTTTGCTGTTCTTCATCTTAAAGGTTTATGAATATAATAAACGCAAATGCAATTTTGATAATGACTTTCTATGTGAATGCTTGTTAAGTAAATTTATAAAGACTATGAAGTATACGGAGTTAATTCTTAAAGTAAGTGGGCGCTGCAATTTAAATTGTGATTATTGTTATGTCTTTAATAAAGGTGATAAATCATATATGAGAGAACCGGTCAGAATGTCAGAGGAACTGATTAAGCCGGTCGTAATGCGAATTAATGAACATTGCCAGAATAATAATATATCGCATTTTTTTGTTATTTTTCATGGAGGTGAACCTTTATTGCAGCCTAAATCCTTCTATAAAATGTTTGTTGAAACGGTTAAGAACATCATTCACAAAACTCACGTGTCATATGGATTACAAACCAATGCTACACTTTTAACACAAGAATGGATAGACCTATTTTGCTCTTTGGGTATTAGAGTTGGAGTGTCAATAGATGAACCTCGTTTGGCCTCTTCCCATCGCGTGTTTCGGTCAGATGGGAGTAATGCATATGATTCAATTGTTGCAGGCATTTCATTATTGAAGAAGAATGATCTGCCTATATCTGTTCTCAGTGTAATGAATGTCGACTATCCTGCGCATTTGACGTATCAACATCTTAAAGATTTATGTGTTGATTCTGCCGACTTTTTGTTTCCTGATACAACTTTTGACTCGGAAATACCAACTGGCATGTCTTCTTGGTTACTACAACTATTCACATGCTGGTACGAAGATAATGAGAGAAAGCCTATAATACGTTTATTTGAGAGTGTTGTGAAAATGTTATTAGGGCAAGATTGTGGTTATGAAATTTTAGGACAGCGTGACAATGCTACTATAGGTATCAAAACAAATGGAAATATTGAGATTGTAGATAGTATGAAGGTTTGTGGGGACGGATTCACTTATACAGGTTTAAATGTTCTTCAAAATTCTTTTGAAGACACATTTAGTAATGAAACTTTGAAACTTTACTATAACGCCCATCATGATGTATTCTTGTGTGACAAATGTAGAAATTGCATAATTAAAGAGATTTGTGGTGGTGGAAAACTTCCGCATCGATATTCTACACGGAATGGTTTCGATAACCCTTCTGTTTATTGTGAATGTATCAAAGATTTGGTAGTTCATGCCCAAAATTACCTATTTAAAGACTTACTTGATCTGTTTAACAAATGTTCCTTGGTAAAATTACGAAACGTGTTATGACAAAAGGTCGAATAATACTCCTTGTTCTTGCCGTTGCAGTCATTGCTGAACTAGCGGCACAAGAGCACACAGACACCCTGCGAACCAAGGCACTGCCTGAGGTGGAAGTGGAGGCACGTAGGGTGATTAGACATGGTACCACAGACAGTTATTTTCCCAGTAAAGCACAACGCGAAAGGTCGGCAAACGCATTCAGCTTGTTGGGCAATTTGCATTTGCCTGGCATTGTTGTCGACCAAGTGGAACGAACGCTTAATTACACAAGAGGTGGTGGACGTGTGGCTTTGGAGATTAATGGAAAGCCTTCCAACATAGACGAGTTGCTTTCCTTGCCTGTCTCTCGCCTAAAAAAGGTGCAATTGGTGCGTGTTCCATCTGTGAAGTACGGAACTGATGTTGCCGTGGTTATAAATGTTGTGGCTGGCCGTGGTGATAGTGGTGTTGGCTTAGGACTTAATGCCATGAATGCACTCACTACTAATTATAACGACGATGCACTTTGGTTTCGCTTTAATACTGGCGTGCACGAACTTGGCGTTAACTACAATTTCAAACTCAATGGAATTGATAAAGCTTTTACCCGAACTGACGAACACATAAACAACCCTACGGGACTGATGGTAGACCGCAAGATAGACGGACGTTTTTCGGGCGGAAACTATCGAGATGACTTTCTTTCCCTATATTACACGCTGAACAGAACTAATCGCAGAACGATAGACATTCGCACATCCTTAGATTGGGATAGGTTCCCTCAACGAGCCATAGACGCCACCGTTGATGATGGTAGTTCGTACACCATGTGTACACTTAACGAGAGTGACGAACGCCAACTAGGCCTTAAAGTGTATTACGAAGAACGTTTCTCGGCACGTAACGTGTTTAATGTATGGCTTGCTGCCAATGCTTTTGCTAATAAATATCAACGTGGTTTCTCTTCGCCAACGGCCAACAAACACTACGATGTTGATGGTAAAAAGCAGAGTGCAAGATTAGAGACGGAGTTTTCTCATACATTCTCGCCTGCATGTAAGTTAGCTGTTGGGTGGCAACAGTCGCTTGCCCATACGTCAAACACCTATGTTAGCTTGCAAAACACAAATTTCAACTACGACGATAATTCTCAATATGCCTTTGCACAAGCCAGTGGCTCATTGGGTAAGCTTACCTATTCTCTTGGTTTGGGCTATGGCCGTGATGCTGTTTGGCAACGTGGTAAGGGGTTCGAGCATTACGCTTGGCGACCAAAATTTTATGTGCAATATGCTTTTAACGATATATGGCAAATAGACTACAATTTGTCTAGCACAACCTCTTTGCCAAGCCTCGCGCAGATGACTGCCTACGAAAGACAAGACGACGACCAGCGTACAACAATGGGAAACCCCTCATTACGCCCCTTTA
Organism: Prevotella amnii CRIS 21A-A; assembly: GCF_000177355.1. Taxonomy (NCBI): domain Bacteria; kingdom Pseudomonadati; phylum Bacteroidota; class Bacteroidia; order Bacteroidales; family Prevotellaceae; genus Prevotella; species Prevotella amnii. Next base: position 1,812 of record NZ_ADFQ01000049.1, on the reverse strand, counting down.
CTACATATAGGCATTGGCTGTCGCTCAATGCAAACAAGGGAATATTTAGTTTTATGGCTTTCGGCATGTACGAGTATAATCATGGAAGTATAGTAGACATGCTGGCAATAACCCCTATGGGGACGGTACAACAAAGTTGGACAAACGATGGGCAATATAAACATTTGGAGATTGGCATATATTGTGGATTGAACTTATTGGGTGAACATCTGCAAGTTTACGCAGAACCTAAATACGTTAACTTTATTTCGCGTGCCACATTGAGGCATAATCGTTCCAATTTCTGTCTGCAATTAGGTGCAAGTGGGTGGGTTAAGAAATGGGGTTTTAACGGCTACTTTCGCACTGCTATGGAAAGTATGGAGGGCGATATGTTAGAACATCGTACGGGTACATCGGATGTTAACGTAAACTACGCATTTCGTAACGTACATGTTAAGTTAGGTTGGCGCAATCTTTTTTCTTGTGAAGGACCTGCTACACGCAAGATTTTGGAGACAACTAATGCGCGCTACGAAACGGTACAAGGTAATCTTGGTTTCGTAAATATGGTTTACGTGGGCTTATCATGGTCATTCTTTAAGGGCAAACAGACTAAGAGGAGGAAGGAAAGTAGGCAAGTAGACGCCAGCTTTGATTCAGGAATTGTGAAGTAAGTAAGGTTTTGCGTAACTGATAGTCAAAACTATGGACGTAAGACCGAACATGGTGACACGTCTATACAATCCAAAACAATTGATGCAATAATGCGCACCTATTGAATAGTAAATTTGTCCTGCTATTCAGCATACATCCTGCTTCAATATGACTACGCCTTACAAAAAATCACAATAAGAAAACATTGTTAGTTATCCCAAATCGGTCTAATAAGTGCAGCTGTTCTTCTACGCTCGTCTTCAGTTTGGCAATTTGCCAATATCTCATCACGCTTTTCGGTAGAGATAATGAACGCCTCGTTGCAACCTGTCAGCACACCACGATAAATGTTTATATCCCAATCCTTTAGTGGTGTGCCTACTGCTTCTATTTTGCGCTTAATGCTTTGCTCTATAGGTGAGAGGATAACCCAACTATCGGAGGAGGAAAAACTACAAATAGTGTTTTGTTGCTGTACGAAATGGCTCGTTTATGGATTGAAAAAGGCAGGTTGTGGGAGTATTACAGAGAGAATAACCCAAAGACTAGTAGAAAGATAATGGATGAATACTTTAGAAAACAAGAAATTCGGGAATGAATAATTTCCCGAATTTCTTGTTTTTGGGGTTATAACTTTGAGATACAATATGCTGCTGAAGCTATTCCCCAGCCCCAACCAACATAAGGAATTAATCTACTTGCTAATTTTTTTACAGCAAATTGTGCAATTTTTCTCCCAGGTAAATCAAATAATTGTTTAATAGAAACTCCTGTTCCTATACATACTGCTATATCTAATGCGTTTGCTTTATGTATATTATTCCAAGAAACTCTAGTCATGGGTTCTGTTTTTTTTGAAGACTTATAAGTATCGTATATAGTCAAGGCTGTGAAGCATTTAAATTCATCAAATGTAGTTTCTCCTTGGAATTCATATTTATTTTCGTTATATACTTCGTGTAAAATTTGGTCCGTTACACCAAATTTAATTAGAATATCTTCTGTTGCTGGTCTTAGCGTAGTGCATATCTTTCTACCAACAAGAGCAAATATGCTATCAGAAGTGTTTTCGCTTGCAGTTGTTATAGAACTGCGAGTTGAAGCTAAATAATCAAAATTGTCTTGAAAGGAATGATCGAATGAGTTTAGAGCTTCAATTTTACTTCTTGAAGTATA
>NZ_ADFQ01000050.1:0-21959 GCF_000177355.1 Prevotella amnii CRIS 21A-A | reverse complement strand
AGTATTCTATCACTTAATGTAGTTTAGAAAATCAGCGTATAAAACAAAAAAGGCTTTTAATAATTAAAAGCCTTGTATGATACTACTTAGGTGTTACATGTCTTTATATCGCTCCTAAGCGTTAAAAAAGAAAGTGATTCTGGCGGGATTCAAACCCACAACCTCTTGATCCGTAGTCAAGTGCTCTATTCAGTTGAGCTACAGAACCTACTTGAGAAATAAAAGAAAAACGCGTTGTTTCTTTATTTCGCTTGCAAAGGTATAGCTTTTTTACAAGACTGCCAAACTTTTTCCTTATTTTTTTTCATCCTCACTTGTTAGCGTGGGCAATGAAACCCCATAAAACACTGCTAAGAAACGGATTATACATACAGATAAGAATGCTATAATAGTAGTAATAGCCAAATTAACACCTATTTCATAAAGTAGCCAATATATACACCCTCCTGCAACACTTGCCATAGCATATATTTCTTTTCGAAAAATCACAGGTAAGTTATTAAGCAGAACATCACGAATAACACCACCTGCAACGCCTGTCATACACCCCATTGTGATTGCAACCCAAAAAGGGTATCCCATAGCTAACGTTTTTTGCATACCAGCCAAAGTAAAAAGCGCAAGCCCTAAGGTATCGAACACAAACCATGCGTTATTAAGACGATGGATCAGACGATGAAAAAGAATAACAAACACAAGGGCAAGCCCTGTACATAGAAGATACTCTTCATTCTGCATCCAAAACGGTGTTACCCCTAACATCAAATCGCGTATAGTTCCACCACCTATGGCAACAGCTACCCCACAAACATACCCTCCAAACCAATCAAAATGTTTTGCAGCAGCATGACGTATTCCTGATATAGCGAACGCAAAAGTACCTAAAAACTCTAATAAATGTTGTAGAGTGGCTACCAAGTGCTGATCGTTGTATATTATCATGATTTTAAGAAGATATGTTACACTTACTTGTTAATTATATTTTGAGGTTTTCCTTCAAGATATTTTCTTATATTTTCTACAGCTATTTTCATAAGGCGGCGGCGAGCTTCTAAAGTAGCCCATGCTATATGTGGCGTTATATAAGCGTGTGGGGCTTTTATTAACCTGTTGTTAGCCTCTGGGGGCTCTTGTGTCATAACATCTGCACAATAAGCTCTAAGATGCTGGCTTTCAAGCGCATTAGCTACAGCATCTTCGTCTATAAGCCCGCCTCTGCCAGTGTTTATAAGAATAGTACCTTGATGCATCATTGCAAGAGTTTCGGCATTTATCATCTTATAAGTAGAATCGTTTAATGGACAATGAAGCGTAACGACATCGGACGTAGCAAACAGTCCTTCTAATGTAGTCTTACGAATATTATCAGGCAGCAGACTGCTTGGCTTGCTTGTAAACGCATTAACGTCCATACCAAACGCATGTGCTATTTCAGCCACTTTTTTACCAATATTTCCTAAACCAACAATACCTAAAGTCTTATTAGAAAGCTCCATAAGAGGAGTGTCCCAATAACAAAAGTCCTTTTTACTACTCCACTTTCCAAGCCTTGTTTCAGAAGAATAATAATCTGGCATCATTGCTATGTTAAGTAAATGAGCAAATACCATCTGTGCTACACTGTCTGTACTATAAGCAGGAATGTTACAAACGGTAATGCCTCGCTCCTTGCATGCTTCTATATCTATATTATTGTAGCCAGTAGCCATCTCTCCTATATATTTAAGATTTGGGAGTGAAGCTATAACCTCTCTATTAATGCTTACTTTATTAGTTAATATTATATCAGCATCTTTTGCCCTACATATAACTTCTTTTGGTGTAGAACACTGATAAATGGTTAAGTTACCAAACTGCTTTATCTCTTCCCATGACAAATCACCAGGATTGACAGTAAAACAATCTAATGCTACTATATTGATGTTTTTATTATCCATTGTTTTTTATGTTTTTATTAGAAATAAATTTTTTAAAGTTTACCTATTTTTCAAAATCATTTAAATTGTCTTAAAGCTCCTATAAGCTCATTATTTTCGCTCTTAGTTCCTATAGTTATACGTAAAGAGTTAGTACATTGCTTTTCCATATATACAACTATACCTTTAGAAAGAAGAAAACTATAGACAGACTCTGCATTATCAACCTTTGCTAAAAAGAAATTCGCATCAGAAGGATATACTCTCTCGCAAAAAGGCAACTCTGCAAAAGATCTCATCACCCTATTACGCTCTAAAAGTAATATTTTTAACCAATCTTCAATATCAAAACGACGAGATAAGATTTCCAACGCCTTATTCTGCGTTAACATACTTATATTGTATGGCAACTTTATCTTATTAAACAAACTTATTATGTTCTCATTAGCAAACGCCATACCTAAACTTATACCTGCACAGCCCCATACGTTAGAAAACGTATTTAAAACTATCAAGTTTGGGTACTCTTCCAACCTATGCCTAAACACTGGGTGTTTAGAAAAATCAGAGTAAGCCTCATCAATAACAACAATGCCCTTAAACACAGCCAAGAGCTGTTCTATCTCCTCTATTATCAGATTATTACCTGTAGGATTATTAGGAGAACATAACCAAATAATTTTTGTGTTTTTATCGCATACTTTCAATAACTTATTAGCAGATAATAGGTAATTATTTTCAAGCGGCACTGCTCTATATTCTACATTGTTTATAGCTGCACGCTCTTTATACATAATATATGTAGGAGCTATTGAAACAACATTATCTATATTTGGCTCACAAAAAAGGCGATAACACATATCTATGGCTTCATCTTCTCCGTTTGTAAGTAATATTTTTTCTACCGGGACTGCTTTTATCTTTGATATTTCAGCTTTTAACCTTTCTTGTAAAGGGTCAGGATAACGATTATATGGCTTATTGTAAGGACTTTCATTAGAATTGAGAAGAATATGCTTAGAATGTCCTGAAAGATGATTATATAGAGGCGTTATTTCGCTTCTAAGTTTCAATATATGCGTGCGAACGATTTCCTGCAATTGTTTCATTATTATAAACCTTTTAAAGTGTTTAATTTCTATTGCGTCTAAATTCTGCACATATAATAGCAGTAGCAACAGCAACGTTAAGCGATTCTGCTGAAGATTCCTTTAAAGAATAATTAGGAATATAAAGGCTCTTATTCACTTTTTGCCTTAACTCCTCTGATATACCTTTACCCTCGTTCCCCATTACTATGATTCCGTTTTGTGAAAGCTTTTGATTATAAATATTACAGCCTGTAAGCAGGGTAGTATAAATAGGGCAATCATTAGGCACTTTATCGATAAAAGCAGGCAAGTTAATATAATAAATATTTACCCGTGCTATACTTCCCATTGTAGCTTGCACCACCTTTGGGCTCCAACAATCGACAGTATCTATAGAACAATAAATGTTTTCTATACCAAACCAATCGGCTATACGAATAATTGTTCCCATATTACCTGGATCTTGAATACCATCTAAAGCTAAAGACAATTTTTGTGTAGAGAACAAGCCTAACACATCATTTAAAGAATAATGATTCTGTCTCAACTTAAAAACGCCTAACTTTGATTGAGGATGTTGTAAAAATGATATTTTTTTTATATCCTCAATATCTTCAAAAATATCTTCAGCTTCAAATCCTGCTTGCAACAAATCGTCTACTACCTTTGGACCTTCAGCTATAAAAAGACATGATTTTTCTCGTCCTTTCTTAGTTCCAAGCGAACTATAAATCTTTATTTTATTTTTTGAAACCACATGGCAAATATACAAAAAAATATCCGCTTGCTTAAAATACATCTTGTTTTTTTACTATCTTTGTACAAATTATGTATAGATATATAATGTTGACAGTAAATAAATGCAGCAAACTTCATCTAATCTTTGCTGTCTTAATAACCTTTTTCTTAGAAGGTTGCTCTTCAGATAAGTTTGTACCAAACAATGAATATTTATTAGACAAGGTTAGGCTAAAGTCAGATGTTAAAACACTTGACACGAGCTTGTTAGAACAATATATCAGGCAAAAAGGCAATTCTAAATGGTTTTCTTTATTTAAAATGCCTTTAAAAACCTATTCTTTATCAGGTAAAGATACTACAAAATGGATTAACCGTACTTTAAAGAAGATAGGAGAAAAACCTGTTTTATACGATTCGCTTCAAGCAAAATTATCTATTAAGGACCTTATAAAAGCCATGCAAAACATGGGCTACATAAATGCTAAAGTAACTTTTAATAAGCATATAAGAGGTAAAAAGCTCACTGCCATTTACAACTTATCACCGGGAGAGCCTTATATGATAAATAACTTTTCTTACGATATTCAAGATTCTATAATAGCTAAAATATTATCATCTCACTTAAATAAAAGCTTTTATAAAAACAGTCGTATGCCTTTTACTGTATCTTCGCTTGATGCGGAACGTAAACGGCTAACACAAATATTAAACGACTCTGGGTTTTACCATTTTCATAAAGAATTTATTTACTACACTGCCGACTCTATAAGTAAAACAAAACTTATTAACATAACCCTTCATCTAATGCCATATTACGATAATAACTATAAAAAAACATCAATACACCCACGTTATATTATTAATAATATTAATATTATTCCAGCAGATTCTAATGGGATTAATTTGCGAAGAGGTGTACTTGCGGATAATATTCTGTTTGAAAAAGGTAAATATTTTTCTGCTTCTGATTTACAAAAGACATATAATAACTTTGCTCGTCTTGGATCTATCCGATATACAAATATAAATTTTAAAGAAAGTCCACATATTGATAGTTTAGTTATAGGCAAAAAGTTTTTATATAAAACATCTAACATTCGCTACTTAGACGCTGATATACAAATATTAAATAACAAGCCTAATACTATTTCTCTCCAACCTGAAGGTACAAATACTGCGGGCGACTTAGGGGCTGCTGCTACATTATCATACCAAAACAGAAACTTGTTTAAGGGTAGCGAAAAGCTTGAAATAGAATTGCGTGGAGCTTTTGAAGCTATTAAAGGGTTAGAGGGCTATTCTGATAAAAACTATGAAGATTACAGCATTAAAGGAAGTATGCTTTTTCCTCGCCTATTAGCTCCTTTTACAAGTAAGAGCTTTCGACGAAAAAGTAGTGCAACTACTGAGTTTATTATAAGCTGGGACTTTCAGAACCGTCCAGAATTTCATCGCCGAGTTTTTTCATCAGGATTAAAATATAACTGGTCTACCATTACAAAACAACTATCTTACAACCTTGACGTCTTTAAGTTGAGCTATGTATATATGCCGTGGATTAGCAAAACTTTCAAACAAGACTATCTCTATAATATTTCTAATCGTAATGCTATCTTAAAATATAATTATAGAGATTTATTTATAATGAGTTCAGGTATAGATATAAATTATAAAACATTAATACATTCTTTAAAAGCGAGAATAGAAACGGCAGGCAACTTGTTAGACGCTGTAAGCGGTATATTCAATTTCCAACGTAACAATGATGGACAAAAGAAATTTATAAAAATAGCGTATGCACAATATGTAAAGTTCGACCTTGATTATACTTACCTTTATTTATTTGATAAAAACAATTCTTTAGCACTACATGCCGATATTGGTATTGCTTATCCATATAGTAATAGTAAAATACTACCTTTTGAAAAACGTTATTTTGCAGGAGGTGCAAACTCTGTGCGTGGATGGAGCGTAAGAGAATTAGGACCAGGAAACTTTAAAAAATCAGATGGGCGCATTGACTTCATCAATCAGACAGGAGACATAAAATTAGACCTTAATGCCGAATATCGCACACACTTATTATGGAAATTAGATGGTGCTGCATTCATTGACGCGGGAAATATATGGACTATCAGAAATTATAAAGAACAAAATGGTGGGCAATTTGAAATTAATAAATTTTACAAACAAATAGCTGTTAGCTATGGATTAGGCATACGTTTTAATTTCAATTTTTTTATTCTTCGCTTAGATGCAGGTATGAAAGCTATTAACCCTGCTTACAACACATTATCAGAACATTATGCTCTTTGGCACCCTATATTAAAAAGAGATCTAACCTTTCATTTTGCAGTAGGATTACCTTTTTAAAAAATCATTCAATATCTTTATAAAAAAAAAGAGAAACTCTCACAAGTTTCTCTTTTGTACACCCTTAGGGATTCGAACCCTAGACCCACTGATTAAGAGTCAGTTGCTCTACCAACTGAGCTAAGGGTGCTAAAAACAAAAAGTATCTATACCTGAAGCAAAAATGTACACCCTTAGGGATTCGAACCCTAGACCCACTGATTAAGAGTCAGTTGCTCTACCAACTGAGCTAAGGGTGCTTTTTGCTTTTGCGAATGCAAAGGTACTACAATACTATTAAACCTCCAAAATTTTTCTTATTTTTTTATGATAACAGATTCAACTTCAAAATGCAACTACGCTTATAACCGTAAGGAAAATAATTTCACTTAAGAACTCTAAGTCCCAACTATATCCCTTTGGTATTACATTTATCTTATATTAATATTCTTTAATTTGCTTACCATTAGAAACTACTTTTTATAAAGCTGTCAGATCCTCTTTGGTAAAAGTAATTAGTATAACGGTTGTCCTCAACGATGTGATAGCTTGAAAATATATGTTTTTCACAAGTGAAAGAGAACTTTGTTTATAGTTTATCTTTATTCTATTAACTTATATTTAGTTTTCATTATATAGAGAAACCATAAAAAAGATAACTAAAATAATCTATTACCCTTTCTTTTTCTTATCTTTGCATTACAATATATAAATTAGAAAATAAATGAAACCAACATTATTACTTTTAGCTGCAGGAATGGGCAGCCGTTACGGAGGGTTAAAACAGCTTGACGGTTTAGGTCCAAATGGTGAGACAATAATGGATTATTCTATTTATGATGCTATTCAAGCTGGTTTCGGCAAGATAGTTTTCGTAATCCGAAAAGATTTTGAAGACCAATTCCGTAAAAAAGTTTTATCTAAGTATGAAGATCATATTCCTACAGAAATAGTCTTCCAAAGTATAGATAATCTGCCTGAAGGATATTCTGTACCAGAAGGTAGAGAAAAGCCTTGGGGTACTAACCATGCTGTACTTATGGCTAAAAATGTTATTAAAGAGCCTTTTTGCGTTATCAACTGTGATGATTTTTATAACAGAGATAGCTTTAGAGTTATTGGAAACTTTTTAGCAAATCTTCCAAATAATTCTAAAAACAAATATGCTATGGTAGGGTTTCGCGTAGGCAATACTTTAAGTGAAAATGGAACTGTATCACGAGGCATTTGCACAACTAACACAGAAAAGCTCCTTGTTGACGTGGTAGAGCGTACAAAAATAGAACGTCGAGAAGGGAAAGTTCAATATATTGACGACGAAGGGAAATGGGTTGTTACAGATGACGATACTCCTGTTTCAATGAATGTATGGGGATTTACTCCTGATTATTTTGAATATAGTGAAAGCTATTTTAAAGATTTTTTAAATGACCCCAAAAATTTAGAAAACAAAAAATCTGAGTTTTTTATTCCTCTAATGGTTAACAAACTTATAAAAGATGGCACTGCAACAGTAAAAGTTCTTGATACTACAAGTTCTTGGTTTGGTGTAACCTACCCTGAAGACCGTGAAAATGTTGTAACAAAAATACAATCTTTAGTAAAAGCAGGCATCTATCCTAATAAGCTATTTTAATTATAATCATGAACTTTAAAACATATAAGAAAATCATGATAGCATTTTATTTATCTATTTAATATAAGATGTTTGAATTATTAAATAAACAAGAGATTTCTCTTTTAAAAGAAGTTCTCTCTAAAAAAAACAACATTGTTATCTGTGCTCATAAATCTCCCGATGGCGATGCCATAGGTTCTACTCTTGCATGGAAAAACTTTTTGGAACAGCATGGGAAGCAAAATGTAAAAGTTTGCTACCCTGATGCTGCGCCCGACTTTCTGCACTGGCTTCCTGGCTTTAACGATACTCTACGCTATGATAAGCAGGCTGTACTAATGAAAGAAGCTTTTAACAAATCAGATCTTGTTTTCTACCTCGATTTTGGACAGAGCTCACGCACAGACGAAATGCAGGCAATATTAGAATCTTGCCAAGCTCCTATCATACTCATAGATCATCATTTACATCCACAAGGTAATTATCTTATTAAAGCCTCGTTTACACACCTATCTAGTACATCTGAGATAATATTCAATCTTATCTGCCAATTAGGCGGTTATGAGGCTATGACTAAAGCATGTGCAGAATGTATATATTGTGGCATGATGACCGATACTGGAGGCTTTACGTATAACTCTAATCGTCCAGAAATATTCACTATAATAAGTATGCTTCTACAAAAGGGCATAGATAAAGATGAGATATATAATAAAGTATTTCATAATTATTCAGAGCAAGCTCTGCGTCTACGCTCTCATATCATTTTAAATAAAATGAATTATATAGAAAATTTGCATGCCAGCTATTTTACAGTAACAAAAGGTGATCTTCAAAGGTTTCGTTTTACAAAAGGCGATTTAGAGGGAGTCGTTAATATCCCTCAGCTAATAAAAGGACTTAAAATAAGCATTTCATTACGTGAAGATACAGAAAAATCAAACCTTGTGCTTGTAAGTCTTCGATCATCAAACGGATTTCATTGCCAACCTATGGCTACTAAATTTTTTAATGGTGGGGGACATGCTGATGCAGCTGGAGGCAAACTTCATTGCTCTATAGAAGAAGCTGAACAAATAACAATAAAAGCCCTCCTTTTCTATAAAGATGAATTGCAAAACCCATAAATATTTAAAAGTCTTTAGATGGGTGTATAAGCCGCAAATAACTATATCTTAGCTTGTGAACATAAAATATTCAACAGCTACAGCACAGCTTTAATACTCACGGCAATACTAAAGCTGTAATATTTATTTTAATAACTTATACCAGATACTAATATTTGATAATTTTTTTTACGAACAATATCCATAATTACAAAAAGATCATAAAGCCACCAAATACCAAAACCTCCACATGTGATAAATTTTAATATGCCTAACCCTATATCGCCGGTATAAAAACGATCTACTCCAAAAGTTCCAACAAAAATAGAAATTAATAAAGCTGTCATGGGATCTTTAAAAGAAGCAAAACGCATCTGGACAATTTGAGTATCCATATCTATAAGCATATTTTGAAGATAGGGCAAACTTTCTCTTGGCAGCTTATCACTATTAAATAAAATGAGTTGTTCTATAAGATTTTTATCCATTTCTATATATATTAAATATGTAAAATATTCCTAATTATAAACCATGCAAAAAAACTAATAACGTAAAACCATACAGCATGTCTATTCTCTATTATATAACCAAGTCGTTTCTTATATTTACCTTCTTTCATAACCCAACAGATTATAAACAGCGACATGTATGGCAAAGTATAAGCCAGATAGTAATTATAAGCAAAGGCTTTCATAATATTGCCATGTAATAACGCATGAAAAAAACGCTGTATACCACAAGCAGGACAATTAAAGCCAGTAAGCAATTTGACAGGACATTTGGGAGTAAACCAATAACTAACAGGATTTACAAGAAACAAATATCCTCCTATAACTGCAAATATAACACAAATAAAGACTAAACGCTTATACTTAAAAATCAAATTTGTTATCTATTTAATAAAAATATACTTGCATAAATAATTTGACAAATCAAACCTACAATTATACCTATTACACTCCATTTCTTTGCATCGTTGGCATATCTCTCTGCTGCTTCATATTGCCCCAAAGAAAAACAAGTATTAACCTTGTTTGAAAGAATGATTGCATAAATACCCAATGGTAAGCAGCAGCATGCTGTTGTAAAAATAGCTAAAGCTAAATTATTTTTGGGAGGAATACTATTTGCAGAGTTATCATTCAAAGATGTTCCCATAAACTCTTGCTTATTATCAAAACTATAATCCATTGAATTTTATTTTTAAAAGTAATTATTTGCAAAAATAATCACTTTTATAACAATCAGCAAACAAAATAAGATATTTTTTACAGAAAATAATACTATACCCTCAAATCCGCAACTAAGCCCTTGAACGTCCTTATTGCGTTTACACGTCCTCTCATTACTGAATTTGCAGATAATTTGAACTTGAAGCACCAACCTCTGCCTGCAATATCCCCTTACCCCACAATGTGACTTGAGGCAATACACAATATCATTCCCATAAGTTGTATGTATTATCCAAAATCAGTTTGGAAAAATCTGCGTAGGCATTATTACAGGTATAGATATTCAGCACATATTGCCTTGATGTCCTGATTCACTTGGCTGGTACAGAGCTAAACTTGAAGACAAACGCTTTTATGCGACTTGTTGCATTGAGTCCGAACTTCTTTACGTCAAGTCTTTGAATGATGGCCTTAAAAGTTACGTATAAGTGCTGTAAGAAGAAGGAACACTGTGTTCTCTGCCATGAAGGATTTAGACAATCTGTCCCACCCGAAACCATTGTTCATATCATCGAAGATACGTTTTTTTCCGCCACAAAGGTTATAGAACTCGACAATTTCTCTTACGGAAGAATCATAGTCGTTAGTCAGGATACAACGGTATGTGTATTCTCCTTCTCAAAAATCCTGCACACCATCCATCTGTTTCTGTCTTTGAATCACAAGTCGATATGTCTTACCTTTCCACTTCTCAACAAGGATAGAGTTCAATTCAAACTCAATGCCATTGATTTCCTCAGTTTTCCAGCCTTTGAGAGCAAAGGTATCATTGTAGATCGAACTGCAGCGGTTAGCACGGATATAGAAGGACTTGCAGTGTTTTTCTATTTCCTCCACGATTTCCTCGGAACATGATCTACAATCAGCCCTGAAGCGATTGATAGTGAGCCTATTCTGTTCAAATCTCTCAAAGAATCTCTTCAGCGTGTCCTTCTGATGGAAACGAACATTTGTGTTACCATCGTTATTCTCTATACCGACTATCAAATTGCCAATAACCGCCACTCCAGGGCGATAACCAAGGAACTTCTTGTACGTAGGCTTTACATCATACTTCTCTGTCTCTATGAACTGGTGGTCGAAATAAACATCATATATCTCACCCTCTTTCAGTTGGCCAGATGCAAATATACAATTGAGCAATAAAGTATTGAGAGTGTCAGCCGTATTGAAATTGTAGGTCTTACCCATATCTGATTTCTCTATGATTGAAAATAACCCCCCCAAAGGAGTGAGTCTATCAGGTTTAATTTGTATCTTCGCCATGTCTATCGTCGGATTTTCTTGTTTTTTTTGCAACACTAAAATAAGTGAAAATTATGACATGGTAAAATTCTGAGCAACTTTTTGTTGCTCAGTTACTTAAAAAGTTTAATTTATAATAGTGTTGCGGAATTAAGGTATATTTATTTTATTGTAGTTTCATATAAGGATTACATGTAAGGGAAATATTCTTTTTAGCAAATAATAATAGTAAAGGGCTAATATCCTGTATTGGATTTTAGCCCTTTAGTTGTTTTCTGAAGAGTTTTTTTAAAACTCTGCGTTCTTTGGTGTACGTGCAAAAGGTATCACGTCGCGTATGTTTTGCATACCTGTAACGAAGAGTATGAGGCGCTCAAAGCCCAGTCCGAAACCGCCATGTGGGCAAGTGCCATACTTACGGGTGTCAAGATACCATGAGTATTGCTCTGCTTTCATGCCTCGCTGCTCTATTTCTTGTAACAGCTTATCGTAGCTTTCTTCACGTATAGAGCCTCCTATTATCTCGCCTATGCGTGGGAAGAGCACGTCTGTGCCCTGCATAGTCTTGCCGTCTTCGTTCTTTTTCATGTAGAACGACTTTATTTCGGCAGGGTAATTGCTCATTATTACGGGGCGCTTAAAATGGTCTTCTACAAGGTAGCGTTCATGCTCGCTGCTAAGATCCATGCCCCATGTAGTAACGGGGAACTCAAACTTAACACCCTTCTCTTGTGCTTCTTTTAAGATGTTAAAGCCCTCGGTGTACGACAGGCGTACAAAGTCTTCCTTTAAAACTCCCTCTAAACGGTCTATTAAGGTGTGGTCTATCATCTTGTTAAGGAAGTCGAGATCGTCCTTACAGTGCTCTAAAGCCCAGCGCACGCAGTATTTTATGAAGTCCTCTTCAAGATCCATTAGCTCGGGAAGGTCTATGAAAGCCACTTCTGGCTCTACCATCCAGAACTCTGCTAAGTGGCGTGGTGTATTAGAGTTTTCTGCTCTAAAGGTAGGACCAAAGGTGTATATAGCTCCCAAGGCAGTAGCTCCGAGCTCTCCTTCAAGCTGTCCTGACACGGTGAGGTGTGTGCGCTTTCCAAAAAAGTCTTGTTCATATTCCACCTTACCGCTTTTAGCTATACGGTCTAAGTCTAATGTAGTAACCTGAAACATGTTACCAGCTCCTTCGGCGTCGCTCCCTGTTATGAGTGGTGTGTGGAAATAATAGAAGCCATGCTCATGAAAATAGCGGTGTATAGCAATAGCCATGTTATGGCGTATTCTGAACACTGCCCCGAAGGTATTTGTGCGTAGGCGCATATGCCCATATTTACGCATATACTCAAAGCTCTGTCCTTTCTTTTGCATAGGGTAGTCACTGGGGCAAGTTCCGTACACTTCAATGTTTTTGCATTGCACTTCTGAGGTTTGCCCCTTTCCCATGCTTTCCACTAAAGTGCCTGTAACGCCAATGCAGGCTCCGGTAGTAATACTTTTTAATGTTTCCTCATCTATAGACGAGGGGTTTACTACCACTTGTATGTTCTTAATAGTAGAGCCATCGTTAAGTGCTATAAAGTCGACAGCCTTACTACTACGATGAGACCTAACCCATCCTTTTACTACAATATCTTTTCCAAAATTGGTACAGGATAAAGCATCTACTATTTTAGTTCTTTTCATTTATGTTATAATGTATAGTGATATGTTGCAGCTTAGCTGCATATGTAAAAAGTCTGGTGATATAAGGAAATATCACCAGAAGAATAGTTTTTCTTATTATTCGAAAGCTCCCATACGTAGCATTTCCACTTCTTTCTGTGTGAGGAAACGCCAGTCGCCGCGCCTAACATTCTTTTTGGTTAGTCCGGCAAACATCACGCGGTCGAGCTTTACCACTCTATAGCCTAAACTCTCAAAGATACGGCGTACAATGCGGTTCTTGCCGCTATGTATCTCTATGCCTACCTGTGATAGGTCGTCAGGGGAAGCATATTCTATGGCGTCTGCCTTTATCTCGCCGTCTTCAAGCATTATTCCTTCTGCTATTTTCTGAAGGTCGTTGGCAGCAACAGGCTTGTCAAGGAAGACGTGATATACTTTTTTCTTTAAAAACTTAGGGTGTGTGAGCTTGCTTGCAAGGTCGCCATCGTTAGTAAATAGTAATACTCCTGTGGTGTTACGGTCAAGACGTCCAACGGGATAAATGCGTTCAGGGCATGCGTCTTTAACGAGATCTACTACCTTTTTACGCTGTTGTGGATCGTCGCTTGTGGTAACATAGTCCTTAGGCTTGTTAAGAAGTAGATATACTTTCTTTTCTAACGACACTGTTTGCCCCTTAAACTTTATCTCGTCAGTGCGTAGAATCTTAGTTCCCAGTTCGGTTACTACCTCACCATTTACCGTTATTTGCCCAGAAGAGATGTAGTTGTCAGCCTCTCGGCGTGAGCATACCCCTGCGTTAGCAAGATATTTGTTTAAGCGCAAAGGCTCTGTAGGGTCGGTGTGCTCTTCGTTATATTCTATGCGTTTCTTTAGCGAATATTTTGCATTAGGGTCATAGTCGGCTGTGCGTTGGCGATAACGTCCTTGGCTATAGCTGTTTTGTTGTCCATAGCTGCGGCGTGAGTTGTTATACCCGCCATGACCTCTGTAAGAGGTTTGCCCCTGCTGATAGCCGCCGTGGTTATTATATCCGTTTTGTCGAGGCTGTGTATAGCTTCCATAACGCTGCTGGTAGCCACCGCGAGAGCTGCTATATCCGCCTTCGCTTTGTTGATACTTTCCGTCAAATCCTTCTTCTGCTTGTTGGTGAGAGCTGTATCGAGGACGGTAAGCGTCTGCCTGCTGATAGCCATTCTCGCCGTTGCTGTTATAGCGTGGACGGTATGAGCCTTGCTGGCGGGGCTGATAACCTCCCTGCGCCTGATAGCTCCTGCGCTGCTGATAACCACCCTCACGCTGCTGATAGCCTGCTTGGCTTTGGGTATCACCGTCGTTAGCACTGTAGCGTGGGCGGTATGAGCTTTGACCTTGTGCGTGGTAGCCCTCACGCTGCTGATAGCCTCCACCATAGTTGTTGCTATAGCGTGGGCGGTAACCTCCTCGCCGCGCCTCGTGATCGCCGCTTGCAGAGCTTAAAGCCGAGCCAAACCCTTCGGGGCGGAAGCCACCCGTAGGCTGTTCTTTAACATTGCTGGAGCTATAAGCACGCTGCGAATGGATACGTGGGCGTTGTGGTCTTCCCTGAGATGTAGGCTGATTACCTTTGCTATAATTGCTTTGTTCTGTTGCAGAGTAGCCTTCTCGGCTTACTTCTTCTTTCTCTTTACGAGCATCATCTTTCTCAAATTCTTCTACCATAGTATTTCTTTTGTTGCTTTTAAAAGTGCCTCCCGGCTCATTACTTTGTTTTACTTGTTTTTTGTTGTGATATTTTGTTTTTTATGTTTTGTTGTGCTCTTATCTTATAAGCCTGTATAGTTGTGAGGTGTTATGGCTCTTAGCTCTTTTTTCACCTCTTCATTAACGTCTAAAGTATCTATAAAATGATGTATTGTTTCTGCGGTCATCTTTGTGTTAGTGCGTGTGAGCTTTTTTAATGCTTCATAAGGGTTAGGATAAGCCTCTCGGCGTAATATGGTTTGTATAGCTTCAGCCACTACAGCCCATGTGTTGTCGAGGTCCTCTTCTATCTTTTCCTTATTAAGGATAAGCTTTCGTAGCCCTTTAAGCGTACTCTGAATGGCTATGAGGCTATGGCCAAGGGGTACGCCTATGTTTCGTAAGACGGTAGAGTCGGTAAGGTCGCGTTGTAACCTGCTCACGGGCAGCTTTTGTGCAATAAACTCTAATATGGCGTTAGACAAACCGAGGTTGCCTTCACTGTTCTCAAAGTCTATAGGGTTCACTTTATGTGGCATAGCACTGGAACCCACTTCGCCAGCTTTTATCTTTTGTTTAAAATATTCCATAGAGATGTATAGCCACATATCTCTGTCAAGGTCTATAATAATGGTGTTTATCCGCTTTATTGCATCAAATATGCTGCCCAAGTGGTCGTAATTGCTTATCTGTGTGGTAAGCTTTTCACGCTCTAAGGATAGCTTTTGGCTTACAAACTTGTCGGCAAAAGCCTTCCAGTCGTAGGCAGGATATGCTACATGATGTGCATTAAAATTGCCCGTAGCACCGCCAAACTTAGCTGTGTGCTTGCAACTCTTTAGCGTAGATAGCTGCTCTTTAAGCCTATATGCAAAGACTTCTATCTCTTTTCCTAAGCGTGTAGGCGATGCAGGCTGCCCATGTGTCTTTGCAAGCATGGGCACATCTTTCCATTCTTTGGCGTAGGCTTCTGTTTGAGCTATTAATTCCTCCACAAGGGGATAGTATACCTGCTCAAGTGCTTCTTTTACAGATAGGGGCACACTGGTGTTGTTAATGTCTTGTGAGGTCAAACCAAAATGGATAAATTCTTTATAAACTTCTAATCCACCTATTTTGTCAAACTCTTCTTTTATAAAATATTCAACAGCCTTTACGTCGTGATTAGTTTTGCTCTCTATGTCTTTTACACGCTGTGCTTGAGAAAGGGTAAAATTGCGATAAATGTCGCGCAAAGTGTCAAAAAGAGCATTATCGAAACTCTTTAGCTGGGGTAGCGGCATTTCGCATAAAGCTATAAAATACTCTATTTCTACACGCACTCTATAGCGTATGAGAGCATATTCAGAGAAATACTTAGATAGTTGTTCTGTTTTGTTTCTGTATCTACCATCTATGGGTGATACTGCAGTTAGTACCTCAAGATCCATATCCGTTTAATTTTTCATATCCGCAAAATTAATCATTTTTTTGTGATAAAAGTCATAAAACACCAATATTTTTTCTAAAAAAGCATAGATAAAACATATTATGGGTGACATCTTAAGACGTAAAACATGTGTAAAAGCAGTGATAAAGGCCATCTATAGAAAACAAAAATAATTTATTTTTATAATAAAAATAGGTTAAAAATGAATCAAAAATAATTTATTTTTTATAGTTACACATCTTTTATTAGTGTTATAAGTCTTATATTTTATAATGTATAAGTGGTGCGTTTTGTGAGTTTTTATCTATCATTATTTTTTGTTTTCTATTGTTTTTTTAAAGTTTTATATTATATTTGCAGTGTTTTATTTTACTTTTTGTAGTATTTAAGAGCGTCTTTTTCTTTTTATATAGAGGGGGAGTGCTTTTTTATAAGCCAAATGTTGTATATGGAAAAGGAGGATATAGAAAGTTTGTTATCAGGTCATAATATTCGTGTTACAGCCAATAGGATACTCATAGCCCAGACCTTATCAAAGAGTAATGAGCCTTTGTCGATAAAAGATTTTGAGCATCGCTTGCATACTATAGACAAATCGAATATTTTCCGTTCCCTTACTTTGTTTAAAAAGCACCATTTAGTGCATCAGCTACAGCAGGAAAATGGCATGACAGCATACGAGCTGTGTTTGCGTCATAATAGTGAGAAGGACGATGATGTGCATGTACATTTTTATTGTGAATATTGCCAGCACACTTTTTGTTTGTATAATGTGCCTATTCCGGAGGTTAATATTCCTGCAGGTTTTGAGGTAACGGGGGCTAACTATGTGGTAAGGGGAGTTTGTCCGCAGTGTGCGAAGAAAACTAAAAAATAAGTATTACTTATATTGGCAATTTTATATTTTCATTACCTTTGCACACGTTAATACTTGTTTTAAGTGGTAGAGGCAGGTGTAAAGAGAAAAATATAATTGTAACAGAAATGAGTTATAGTATAGAGAAAATAGCTTCTTTGTTAGGAGTAGAGATATATGGTGGAAGAGAGGGAAGTGTTAGTTTTTTATTAACGGATAGCCGTTCGCTTTGCTTTCCTGAAGAGACTTTGTTTTTTGCTTTACGAACAGAGCGTGGCGATGGTCATAATTACATTTCGGAGCTTTATGCTCGTGGCGTTCGTTTCTTTGTGGTAGAGGAGCTTCCTTGTGAGTGGGAAAAGCTCTATAGTCAAGCCAGCTTCTTAAAGGTATCTTCTTCTAAGAGGGCTTTGCAACGTTTGGCAGCTTGTCATAGAGACGAGTTTCATATCCCTATAGTAGGGGTTACAGGTTCTAATGGTAAGACGGTAGTAAAAGAGTGGTTATATCAGTTGCTTTCGTTTTCAAAGAGAGTTACCCGCTCTCCTCGCAGTTACAATTCGCAGATAGGTGTACCTTTGTCGGTATGGCTGCTTAATGAGCAAACGCAGGTGGGCATATTTGAGGCAGGCATTAGCAAAAAGGGCGAGATGGAGGTGCTTCGCAATATTATTAAGCCCACGATAGGTGTACTGACGAGTCTTGGTGATGCTCATCAAGAGAATTTTGTGAGCATGGAAGAGAAATGCCGAGAAAAGCTACGCTTATTTACCGATGTTGATGTGTTGGTATATCCTTATGATGACAAGCTGATAAGAAGCTGTGTAGATACTCTTTCTTTTAAAGGTAAGGGGTTAGGGTGGTCTGTAAAAGACGCCAGTGTTAGCTTGTTTATAAAGGATATAAAAAAGTCGGAGCTTTCCACTACCATTGCTTATATATGGAAGCAAGAGAAGGAAGATAGTTATACCATTCCTTTTATAGACGATGCCAGTATATACGATTCTATTACCTGCCTGGCTTTATGCTTATATTTAGGCGTTAAAAAAGAAGTGTTAAAGGCTCGTATGCCTCTTTTAGAACCTGTAGCAATGCGCCTTGAGGTAAAAGAAGGGCAACGTGGCTGCACGCTTATTAACGATTCGTACAATTCTGATATCAACTCGCTCGATATAGCACTCGATTTTATGAATCGCAGGCCAGACCATAAAGGCCGTAAACGCACATTAGTGCTGAGCGATATTCTTCAAAGTGCAGAAGACGATGAGGCTCTTTACAGGCGTGTAGCCTCGTTAGCAGAAAAAAGAGGTGTGGAAAAGTTTATCGGTATAGGCGAGACACTTATCTGCCAGCGTAAGGCTTTTAATAATATTAAGGAGAAGTGCTTCTTTACCACAGTGGGAGGATTTCTAAGTAGTGATGCTTTTAGGCAGATGCACGACGAGGTGATTTTGTTAAAAGGTGCTCGTTGCTTTGGTTTTGAACAGCTTACTGAGATGCTTGTAAACAAGGTGCATGAAACAGTATTAGAGGTTAATCTAAATGCTATTGTAGATAATCTAAACTGGTATCGCTCTTTAATGAAGCCCCAGACAAAACTTGTTTGTATGATAAAAGCCGATGCCTACGGAGCAGGCTCGGTAGAGATAGCCAAGACATTACAGGATCATCGTGTAGACTATCTTGCCGTAGCGGTGGCTGATGAGGGAGTTACCCTGCGTAAGAATGGCATTACTAACAACGTAATGATAATGAATCCGGAGATGTCTTCGTTTAAAACTCTCTTCGATTTCGACCTTGAGCCAGAGGTATATAGCTTTCGTTTGTTAGAGGCTTTGATAAAAGCAGCCGAGAAAGAGGGTATAACAGGCTTTCCCGTTCATATAAAGATAGATACGGGTATGCATCGTTTAGGGTTCGATCCTGTGAAGGATATAGACGAGCTTATTCATCGCTTACAAAAGCAAAGTGCTATAATACCACGCTCTGTTTTCTCCCATTTTGTAGGTTCTGACAGCGATAGCTTTGACGATTTCTCTTCACAGCAGTTTGCTTTGTTTAAGCAGGGGGCAGATAAGCTGCAGGGAGCTTTTCCTCATAAGATACTTTTCCATATGGACAACTCTGCAGGTATAGAGCATTTCCCTTACAGACAAATGGATATGTGCAGGTTAGGCTTAGGTCTTTATGGCATTAATCCTCGTAGCAACAAGTGTTTTAATACTATCTCAGAGCTTAAAACCACTATTTTACAGATACGTAGCGTTCCCAAAGGCGACACCGTGGGCTATTCGCGTAAAGGGGTTATTAGTCATGATAGTATGATAGCAGCCATTCCAATAGGTTATGCCGACGGTTTGAATAGGCATCTTGGTAACAGGCGTGGCTATTGCTTAGTAAATGGTAAGAAAGCAGAGTATGTAGGCAATATATGTATGGATGTGGCTATGATAGATGTAACAGGGATAGATTGTAAAGAAGGAGATCAGGTAGAAATATTTGGTAAAAACCTTCCTGTAACAGTGCTTAGCGATATACTCGATACTATACCTTACGAAGTGCTTACCAATGTTAGCAATCGTGTAAAAAGAGTTTATTTTCAAGATTAACGTGTATATTTAGATTTTTTCTTTATGCTGATATTTTATGTTTTAGCCTTCTTTTTAGGGGCATTAGTGATGTACCTTATCCTTAAAGTGTACCACACAAAAGAGTTAGGGAAAGTAAAGGCAGACTTGTCTTTGGCTGCAAACCAGTTAGAGATGGAGCGAAAGAGCGGAAAAGAAAGGCTGGAAAGTCAGCAAAGGTATTTTGAAGAGCGCTTAAAGCAAGAGCAGGTAACAGCAGAAAATAATATTAACATGTTAAAAGCCTCTACTCAGGAGCGTGTAAAACAAGAACAAGAACATGCTGCCCTTCTAAGAGAAGAGCTGCAAAAGGAAAATACTAATAAGCTAAAGCTTTTGCAAGAAGAGGTGCGCAACATGGGAGAGAAAATGCTAACAGAGCATCAAAACAAGCTCAATTCTGCCGACAAGGAACGCTTAGAGAGTGTGCTTAATCCGCTTAAAGAGCGTTTAGAGATGTTTAGTAAGACCGTTACTACAAGTAATAAAGAAAGCGAAGCTACTAAGACGGAGCTTCGTACAGTGTTCGAGGAGTCTATAAAGCGTTTGCAGGAAGGTCAAAGGCATAATATAGAGATGTTGCGCGAAGACCAACAAAGAGCAGTGGAAGAGCTTAAAAAGCAAACCGAGAGTATAGGTAACGATGCAGCTTCTCTTACTAAAGCGTTGAAAGGCGATTCTAAAATGCAAGGCGATTGGGGGGAGATGATTCTTGAACGCACTTTAGAGGACTGCGGATTAAAGAAAAACGAGCAATATTTTCTTCAGGAAAATGTAAAAGACGAAGAGGGTAACAACTATCGTCCTGATGCTATTATAGCTTTTCCTAATAATGAACGGGCGGTGATAGATGCGAAAGTATCTCTCACGGCATACCAAGAGGCAATAAAGGCTGATAGTAAGGAAGAGCAGGAAAGGTATCTTAAAGAGCACGTAAAGTCTGTTAAGGCACATGTAGATGAGCTTGCTGCGAAGAATTATGACGTGTTAGTGTCTGGCTGCATAGGGTATGTTTTAATGTTTGTGCCTTATGAAAGCGGATATTCCGCAGCTATAAAGACGGACCCTTCTATCCTTCAGTATGCTTATCGTAAGCACATTATCATCTTATCGCCAAGCAATTTGCTTATGGCACTTCAGCTCACACATACCATGTGGCAAAACTATAGGTTAAATAAAAATGTAGAAGAGATTTTGCGTCAGTCGAATGATCTCTATGATAAGTTTGCTCTTTTTGCCGAAACTTTCATAAGTATAGGTACAGGTATAGAGCAGCTAAAGACACGTTATGAGAAAGCAAAAGGACAGCTAAACTCAGGTAAAGGAAATGTTGTTAGAAAGCTGGAAACACTAAAAACACTGGGAATAACCCCTAAAAAAGAAAATCCTTTAAGCATAGAAGGGTGAAAAGATTAAGGTTTCTTTGATGTGAGAAATAGCAATATAGAGTGGGGTTATAATATTTTTTTTCTTAATTAATAATATTATCTTTGTAGCATGAGTAAAGGAAAATTAGAAAAGTTTGCAGCGTTAGAGACTTTTAAGAATGTGTTCCAATGCCCTTTTAGTGTGATTAGTCAGGGCGCATTTGATATGAAAGGTAAATGGCGCGAGCAATATTTCCATAATGATAATCCTATAGTTTTAGAGTTGGGTTGTGGAAAGGGAGAATATACAGTAGGGTTAGCTTGTAAATATCCTGAAATTAATTTTATAGGAGTGGATATTAAAGGGGCACGCATATATACCGGAGCTAAACAAGCCTTAGAGCAAGAGCTGGACAATGTAGCCTTCTTGCGTACGAGTATAGAGTTTATTGATAGATTTTTTGCTAAAGATGAAGTGCAGGAAATATGGCTTACCTTCTCTGATCCACAGATGAAAAACGTACATAAGCGGCTCACGTCTACCTTTTTTATGAATCGTTATAAGCAGTTTTTGGTAGATGGAGGGATTGTACACCTAAAGACCGATTCTAACTTCCTTTTTACATATACTACTTACATGGTAAGTTCAAATAACCTTCCTGTGATTTATCGCACCGAAGATCTTTATGGTAATGAGCATAACGAAAAGGCTGAGGCTGAAGAAAAGATAGATGATAAAACCTTAGAAATACTATCTATCCATACCTATTATGAGAAGCAGTGGATAGAACGAGGTTTAAATATAAAGTATATGAAGTTTACTCTTCCTCATAACGTTTCGCTTATAGAACCTAATATCGAAATAGAGCTTGATGAGTATCGTTCTTATAAGCGTTTTAAACGGAGTGGGCTAGAAAAAAGCAAGTAAAAGGAATGTAATAAGAAAAGTATAGGAAATTCTTTTGATTATTGCTATATATATAATGTGTAGTCCT
>NZ_ADFQ01000051.1:0-157795 GCF_000177355.1 Prevotella amnii CRIS 21A-A | reverse complement strand
GCATGTTCTCTAAAGAAGAGAACATAGAGAGCTGTTTTAGATTTACGTTTAAGCATAAATATCTGCAAGATTTATAATGTAAAGGTCAAAAAAATGAAAATATAAGCAAATAATTTGAGTATAATATATTGTAAATCTGAGGAATATTAGGTTTATAAGGAATGACTATTTAGATTAATTTTATGAGTTTAATATATTATTTTTAGTTTTCAGAAAACTTATATATATAGTAAAATCTTGTAAAAGAAGATCTAATAAGTTGTTTATTTTAAGTATCTATATTGACTTATATATGATTTTTGTAAATCAAAATAACTATATTTGGTTAAAATATAAAAAAACAAGCAACTTTATTAACTTTTGATTATTAATTTATCTTAGGTTTGTTTATATTTGCATTATTAACATATTTAAGTATTATTCTTATTATATGTTGTAATAAAGATGAGAAAAGATAGTATTATGAGTAAGAAAACAATTTGGGCAGTTGCAATCATTATGGGATTATCATTTCTTGGTTTGCTTTTTATTCAGTTTAACTATATAGAAGAAATGGTTAGCATGAAGAAAGAACAATTTGCAGAATCGGTAAGTCGTGCTTTATATCAGGCATCTCGTAATATGGAACTTAATGAAACTTTGCGTTATCTTGAAAGTGATATAAATAAGCATGAGAAAAAAGATAGTAATGAAAATAAAATGGTATCAGTTGTTTCTCCAAAGACTCATCAGATTCCACCTTCTGATATTCAGGGCGAGCCATATTCTTCTTTCGAGAGCAAACTATTGAGAACAAAACCAACGCTTACGCCAAAAGCTTTAATCTTACGAAATGACAGCAATTCTATTTCAGCAACTAAACGTGATATACAGGGTATTGTAAGAAATAGGTATGTATATAAAAAAGCTATGCTTGATGAGGTTATTTATAATATATTGTATTCTGCTTCAGACAAGCCATTAAAAGAAAGAGTAAATTTTAAATTATTAGATCAAGATTTAAAAGCAGAGTTAATGAATAATGGAATAGATATTCCTTATCACTTTTCTGTAAGTACCCAAGATGGAAGAGAGGTATATCGTTGTCCGGATTATGTATCAGAAGGTGAGCAAAACTCGTATTCACAAATTTTGTTTCGAAATGACCCAGTTAATAGGATGGGAATTATAAAGATACACTTTCCTGATATGAATAGCTATATTTTCTCAAGTGTACAGTTTATGATACCTTCTATTATTTTTATATTTGTTTTATTGGTTACATTTATTTATACTATAGTTATTATATTTCGTCAAAAGAAATATAGTGAAATAAAGAATGATTTTATTAATAATATGACCCATGAGCTTAAAACTCCTATTGCAAGTATTTCATTAGCAGCACAGATGTTAACAGATAAATCTCTTAACAAAACGCCAAAAATGCTTGACCATCTTAGTTGTGTAGTAGCTGATGAGTCAAAGCGACTTCGTTTTCTTGTAGAAAAAGTTTTACAAATGAGCTTATATGATAGTAAGCGAGCTGTGCTTAAGAAGACTTATACTGATATGAATGAAATGGTAGAGAATATAGCTAATTCTTTTTCATTACGTGTAGAGCATACAGGAGGTAAAGTATATACAGACGTAGAAGCTGTTGACTCAACAATGTATGTTGACGAAACACATTTTCAAAATGTAATTTTTAATTTAATGGACAATGCTGTTAAGTATGCTAAATCAGGAGAGCCATTAAATATATATATGAAAACATGGAATACTAATGAGCATTTATATCTTTCTATTCGTGATACAGGTATGGGTATAAAAAAAGAGAATTTAAAAAAGATTTTTGATAAGTTTTATCGTGTACATACAGGTAATCGACATGATGTTAAGGGGTTTGGCTTAGGTTTAGCTTATGTTAAGAGAATGATAGATTTGCATGAAGGTGATATAAAAGTAATTAGTGATTATGGTAAAGGTACCAAGTTTGTTATAAAGTTACCTGTTATTCATGATCAAGAAGATGAAAATAAAAGATAAATATATTTTAGTAAAACGAAATAATAACATTTAAAGTTTAAGCGATATGGATGAGAAATTAAAAATTTTATTGTGTGAAGATGATGAGAATTTAGGTACTCTTCTTAGTGAGTATTTACAAGCTAAAGGGTATGAGGCAGAACTTTGTCCTGATGGGGAAGCTGGTTTTAAGGCTTTTCTAAAGAGTAAGTTTGACATTTGTGTGTTAGATGTTATGATGCCTAAGATGGATGGTTTTGCTTTAGCTACAGAAATTCGTCAGGTTAATGCAGAAATACCTATTATATTTTTAACAGCTAAGCAGCTTAAAGAGGATATATTAGAAGGTTTTAAGATCGGTGCAGATGATTATATTACAAAGCCTTTCTCTATGGAGGAGCTAGTTTTTCGTATTGAAGCAATACTTCGTAGAGTTAGAGGTAAAAAAGTAAAGGAGCAAACTTTATATACTCTTGGTAGGTTTGTTTTTGATACTCAGAAGCAATTACTTACTCTTGATAACGACCCTGTAAAAATTACAAAGTTAACAACGAAAGAAAATGAACTTTTAGCATTGCTATGTGCTCATGCTAATGAGATATTACAACGTGATTATGCTTTAAAAACAATATGGATAGACGACAATTATTTTAATGCAAGGTCTATGGATGTTTATATTACCAAACTTCGTAAGCATTTAAAACCAGATCCTAATATTGAAATAATTAATATTCATGGTAAGGGATATAAATTAATCATTCCAGGTCAGGAATAAGAAAATATGAAAAGGGGTTGTGTCAAAATTGACACAACCTCTTTTTTTATGCAAAAAGATTTCATCTTTTTAGATGTATATTTTAAAAGGAGTAAGCTGGGAAAAGTTTATCAAAAATGTGCATCTTCAGATTATAGCTTCTGAATTATCCCAAATATAGAGCATAGGACTTTATAAGCTCTAATAAATTAACACGTAATAGGATTATAATCCGAGAAAATATACTTTAGAAAGGATATGTTATTTTAAATGGTTAATATATTGAATGATATCTCAAATAGATATTTCTATATATGAAAGTTCCGTACTGTGTTGTATAAGAGGTTATTATATATGAAAGTAGGAGACAAGCATCTATAATTAGTGTGTTTATCTCCTACTTGATTAAAATTAATAAAAGTTTTACCGTGCAGTAATATTTTTTATATTATAGAATTAATTTTGTTTTCTATTTCAGAAATACTATATGTAGGCTCGAAACGTTCAACAACATTACCTTCACGATTTACTAAAAATTTGGTGAAATTCCATTTTATATCTGTTTCGTTGCGAGGCACTTTATTAGCTTTGTTGTAAAGATCTTCCATAATAGCTGCTAATTTATCTTCATATTTGCCAAGGCCATGAGGTTTTTCTTTCTTTAACCATGTGAAGAGAGGAAGCTCGTTTTCACCATTAACATCAGATATTTTAAATTGAGGGAAATCGGTGCCAAATTTTGTAGTACAAAAGTTTGTTACATCTTCATCAGTACCTGGAGTTTGATGTCCAAATTGGTTACAAGGAATATCCAATATTTCAAATCCTTTCTCTTTTAGTTTTTTGTAAAGAGCTTCTAATTCTTCATATTGTGGAGTAAAACCACAACCTGTAGCAGTATTAATTATAAGAAGTACTTTACCTTTATACTCAGAAAGACATACTTCTTTGTTTTTTTTGTCAGGAAGACTAAAATTGTAAACTGTTTCCATTTTCGTATTATTTTTTTGTTATTGAAATATTATTGTAATTTTTACAAAGGTATATATTTTTCTCACTATCGTAAGCGATATAAAAGAAACTTAACTATATTTTTGTTTTTATTAGTATGCTTAAGTACTAAATGCAATGTAGTTATATAGCAAATGTAAGTTATAATATTAATATAGTCTTTAAAGAACTCTTATAGAAGAAACAAAGGACAACTAAAACAATTTTTTATTTATCTTTTTTGTTAACTTGTTGTGTGGAGAAAAAGCTCGGGATAGAACTTTTTCTCAAGATTATCAAAATAATTATGTTTGGAGAATATTCATATATTGTCAATTTGCTATATATTATAAAATAAGAAAATATTATAGGAATACGTAAATTTAAAATAGGTTATTTTGTTTATTATCAACAAGTAGGATAGTTTTCAAGAACGATTATTAAATTATTTCATATAAAAAACTACACCTTTTTTTAGTTTTTCGTTTTTTATTGTTATTTTTGCAGGTATATATACAATTATGTATCAATGGAACATATCAGAAATTTTTGCATTATAGCTCATATCGATCATGGTAAATCAACTTTAGCTGATAGATTATTAGAGCATACAAATACTATTCAGATAACGCAAGGTCAAATGCTCGACAATATGGACTTGGAGAAAGAGCGTGGTATTACTATTAAAAGTCATGCCATACAAATGGAATATAAAAAGAATGGTAATAAGTATGTTCTTAACCTTATAGACACTCCAGGTCATGTTGATTTTTCCTATGAAGTATCTCGAAGTATTGCTGCTTGTGAAGGTGCTTTGCTTGTTGTTGATGCAACGCAGGGTGTGCAGGCACAAACAATATCAAATCTTTATATGGCAATAGAACATAACTTGGAAATTATTCCTGTTATAAATAAAATAGATATGCCTAATGCTATGCCAGAAGAGGTTGAAGACGAGATTGTTGACCTTATTGGTTGCGAACCTGCAGATATTATTTTGGCAAGTGGTAAGACAGGCGAGGGGGTAGATGCTATCCTTGATGCAATTGTAGAAAAAGTGCCAGCTCCTAAAGGTGATTTAAAATCTCCATTGCAAGCATTAATATTCGATTCTATATTTAATTCATTTAGAGGCATAATTACACTATGTAAAGTAGAAAACGGTGTGATAAAAAAAGGAGATAAGGTAAAATTTGTACAGACTGGAATGGAATATATTGCTGATGAGGTGGGCGTTTTAAAAATGGATATGAAACCAACAAAGGAGCTATCTACAGGCGAAGTAGGTTATATTATATCTGGTATTAAGAATGCTACTGAGGTAAAGGTCGGTGATACTATTACCAATGTAGATAATCCTTGTGAGAAGGCTATAGACGGTTTTCAAGAGGTTAAGCCTATGGTCTTTGCAGGTGTTTACCCCATTGATCCAAATGATTATGAAAATTTGCGTTCATCATTAGAAAAGCTTCAGCTTAATGATGCTTCACTTACGTTTATGCCAGAGAGCTCACAAGCCTTAGGTTTTGGTTTCCGTTGTGGCTTTTTAGGATTATTACACATGGAAATAGTACAGGAACGATTAGATAGGGAGTTTAACATGGATGTAATAACTACCGTTCCCAATGTTAGCTACATGGTATACGATAAGCAAGGTAATAAAAAAGAAGTACATAATCCGTCAGGATTGCCAGAACAGACCATGATAGAACATATAGAAGAACCTTATATAAAGGCTTCTATTATTACTATTTCCGATTTTATTGGTCCTATTATGACATTATGTCTTGATAAACGAGGCGAACTAATAAGTCAAAATTATGTTAGTGGCAATAGGTTAGAATTAATTTTTATGTTACCTTTAGGTGAAATAGTCATTGATTTTTATGACAAACTAAAAAGTATATCTAAAGGTTATGCTTCTTTCGATTATCATATTGATTCTTTTCGTCCTTCAAAATTGGCTAAACTTGATATTTTACTTAATGGTGAGCCCGTCGATGCTCTCTCTACATTAACGCATGAATCAAATGCAGTAGCCTTTGGGCGTCGTATATGTGAAAAGCTAAAGGAGCTTATCCCACGACAACAGTTTGATATAGCTATTCAGGCTGCTATTGGTGCCAAAATTATAGCACGTGAAACAGTTAAGCAGGTACGAAAAGATGTTACAGCAAAATGTTATGGAGGAGATGTTAGTCGTAAGAGAAAATTATTAGAAAAGCAAAAAAAAGGTAAGAAACGTATGAAGCAGGTAGGTAATGTACAGGTTCCACAAAAAGCCTTCCTTGCTGTATTGAAACTTGATTAAGAATAAAATATAACTTTATGGGGAGGGTTTTTGTATGCGTATAGATGATATAAGCGAAACTAGAAATATTGCAAGAGAATTAGCAAGAAAGTATAGTACAATGACTCATGAAGAGTTAAATGTGCTTGAGAATATTCTTGAGCCCATGCGTTTTGCAAAGGGGCAAATGATACTTAAAGAGGGTGAGGTGTGTAAAAACATTTATTATATAGAACAAGGGTTGATACGCCAATTCTATTTTAAAAAAGGTAAACAAATAACAGAACACTTAGGTGAGGATCATACCATCTTTATGTGTATAGAGAGTCTTTTTAGAGAAGAACCTACATCTTTGCAAGTAGAGGCTTTAGAGCCAACTATTATATATGCTATTCCTAAATTTAGATTAGAACAAGTGGCGCTTCATAATGTAAATATTCAAATACTTTATAGAAAAATTTTAGAAGAAAGCCTAATAACTTCTCAGATACATGCCGATCTTGTGCGCTTTGAGACTGCGCAAGATAGATATAAAAGATTTTGCAAGTTATGTCCACAGGTTATATTACGTGCACCTTTGGTATATATAGCAAGTTATCTTCAAATGACGCCAGAAACTTTAAGTAGAGTAAGATCATCTACCCTTTTAGAATAAAAAAATAATAGTTAGCATAGTGATTTAATAAGGATAGAACTAATAATAAATAAAAGAAAAAGAGGTATGGTTAAGCTATAATACCTCTTTCATTTAAAAGTTTGTTTTTTATTATTGATGTCTTGTAAAGTCCTTGTTATCTATTTCCAGTCTTCTTGCTTTACAATAAAACATAGAAGAGCTTCCTTTCTTATTGTAAAAAAAAAGTATTTAAGACTAAAGAACAAAACCAATAATCTTTAAAATCTTTCCTATATGTCTTTAGCAATAGTTTCTGCCTTTGCTCGAGCTATCTTGCCATTTTTTGTAAGAGGTATATGTGCTAAATGAGCAATATGTTTAGGCTGCCAAAACTTTGGTAAATATTGTTTACATATATTTCTAATTTCATCTAAATTACTGTTTTCTGTAAGCATCACAACTATTTCTCCGAAGATATTATCTTTCTTTTTTGTAATTACAAAAGGAGCCGATAAATATGGTCTGAGAATGGTTTCTACTTCTTCTATTTGTATTTTTATTCCACCAGAATTGATAATATTATCCTTACGACCTAAAACGCGAAAAAGAGTTTTACCCTGTTTTGTTTGTTTTAACTCCACTCTGTCATTTGTTTTAAGTATGTTATCGCATACTAAAGGAGCGTTAATAATTAGGCTATTGTCTGAATCTACAGATAACTTTACACTATCAAAAGGTTCATACCATTCACTTGCAGCAGCACCACTAAGTGGTCGTAGGGCAATATGAGATAAAGTTTCTGTCATGCCGTATGTACTCCATACAGCATTAGGGAAAGATTTTAAAATAGTCTCCATGTTTACATCTATAGCCCCACCGCCTATGATAAGATTCTTTATAGCCATTAGACGTTTACGTTCAGAAGGAACTTTGAGAGAGTTGGCTACTTGTAAAGGTATCATTGCTGCAAAAGTTATTTCACCTAAATAGCCTGATTCCCTAAGAGAATTGTTAGAAAGAGGATGTCCATTAGGTTCTACATAGATAAGTTTCAATCCGCGTTCTATGCTACGTACTACCATCATTTTACCTGCAATAAAGTCAAGAGGTAAACATAGAAGGGCTGTGTCGTCTTTCTTTAAATTAAGAAAATCGCAAGTGATTTTAGCCGAGTTTAGCATATTCTGTTTTTTTACAAGCAGATTTTTAGGTGTACCTGTAGAGCCACTGGTATGTACAAGTAGCGTACTTTTATCGTTATGCCACTCTAATAGAAAATCGTGTAAGGTCATTATTATAAATTTTTATGTAAAATATTAACCACAGAAAAACAGTTTATCTCCTCTTATTTCTAAAGGTAAAGGTATGTTATCTATAAAGAGATGTCCTGTACCTAACCCTTGTGGAGTAACAAGTTCAGAGCCATAAATACTTGCTGTAAATTGTGCAATAGCATTTAGTCCTATGTTACTTTCTAAAGCAGATGTTATCCATGACCCAATGTTGCGTTCTTTTGCCATATTTATCCATTCTCGAGAGCCTTGCAAACCACCATGTAGACTAGGTTTTAATATAATATATTGAGGTCTTATGGTATCTAATAATATTTTTTTCTTATCTATATAGTTTATTCCTATCAACTCTTCGTCGAGAGCTATAGGTAATGGACTATTCTTACAAATGAAAGCCATTTCTTGCCATTGATTTTGTTTGATAGGTTGCTCTATGGAATGAATGTCATATTTAGCTAATGCTTCTAAACGTGAAAGAGCCTCATTAGGTGAAAAAGCACCATTAGCATCTACACGCAGCTCTATTTGTTCTTTTGTAAAAGATGCTCGAATATGTTTTATAAGCTCTAACTCTTTAGTAAAATCAATAGATCCTATTTTTAATTTTATGCAATGAAAACCTGATTTTAGTTTTTCTTCTAAACGCTGAAACATTTCATCAAAAGTGCCCATCCATATTAGTCCGTTAATGGTTATCCCTTTCTCACCTTTACCAAAGGGAGTATTAAAAAGGTCTAAACTTCCTTTTCTATCTAATTGTTTCATTGCTGTTTCAAGTCCAAACAGCATAGAGGGATAAGGTCTTAGTGCTGTATAATTTATTTTCCCTGTATGTTCTATATCGTTACAGAAATGTTTTAAGATATGTTCATAATCATAATCAGGCATGGCATCGCATGATAAATCTGGAAGTGTAGCACACTCACCAATACCTTTTATATGAGGTTTGTCAGTATCATGTATAGTAACATACCAGCTTTTACGTGTAAGATATACTCCCCTTGAAGTAGTAGCAGGAACTTTAAAATGAAAAATCTTTTTAGTAATATTTATTTTATACATAGCCTTTTTATATAAAAGACATTTTCATAAACTATGGAAACTGTGGATATTTATCAAAGTCTGGCTTACGTTTTTCAAGAAAAGCTTGCCCACCTTCATGTGCCTCTTCCATATTATAATATAACATAGTGGCATCACCTGCAAGCTCTTGTATACCTGCCTGACCATCTAATTCTGCGTTTAATCCTGCTTTTATCATACGAA
The DNA here is from genome assembly GCF_000177355.1 of Prevotella amnii CRIS 21A-A. Classification (NCBI taxonomy): domain Bacteria; kingdom Pseudomonadati; phylum Bacteroidota; class Bacteroidia; order Bacteroidales; family Prevotellaceae; genus Prevotella; species Prevotella amnii. Next base: position 148,583 of record NZ_ADFQ01000051.1, on the reverse strand, counting down.
GAGCAAGTGGAGAATGTTCCATCATGCGTTCAGCCCATGCTACACATTCATCTTCTAAATGATCGAAAGCAACCACTTTGTTAATTAATCCCATTCGTTCAGCCTCTATAGCATTATATTGACGACACATAAACCATATTTCACGCGCTTTTTTCTGTCCTACAATACGAGCCAGATAAGAAGCTCCAAATCCAGCATCGAAAGAGCCTACACGAGGACCTGTCTGTCCAAAAATAGCATTATCAGAAGCAATAGATAAATCGCACATTATATGCAAAACATGTCCTCCACCAATAGCATAACCATTAACCATGGCTATTACAGGTTTAGTTAAACGACGTATTTGCATTTGTACATCAAGAACATTTAGACGTGGTACACCATCAGTTCCAATATATCCACCTTGACCTTTAACGTGCATATCGCCACCAGAGCAAAATGCCTTATCGCCGGCACCTGTAAGAATAACTACACGAATATCAAGAGATTCGCGACAATAACTAAAAGCTTGAGACATCTCCCATACTGTCTTGGGAGTAAAGGCATTGCGATAGCGAGGACGATTAATAGTTATCTTTGCAATATGATTAAATTCCTCAAAGAGTATATCCTCAAAACTAAACCCTTCAATGGGTTTCCATTCTCTTTCTTGCATATTCTTCTATTTTAATTATTATTCTATATTTCAATTTTAGTCTTGTATTTTTTATAATATACATTGAAAATATTCATTCATTACTTGTGCATCATTATTAGGATTAGTAAAAACTTCCAACAGAACAGCCCCTTCCGTATTTGTTACAAAACGCTGCATTTGCTCACGCAGCTCCTCCTCATTATGCGCACTAAGGTATTGTAAGCCATAGGAATGGCAGATACCTTCAGCCGATGTGTGATGACTTGCTGCTATATATTCTTCACAATAAGGTGATTTTTTAGGGTCTTTCATTTGGTAAAATATACCGCCACCACCGTTATTGAGTAATAACACTTTTAGAAGACGCTTAGAACATATATTCCAAAGGGCATTATTGTCATAGAAAAAACTTAGATCGCCTATTACACAATATACTTGCTCAGCCTCTGAATCCTTAAGCGAGTACCCTACAGCGACCGACAAACTCCCCTCTATACCATTCACCCCACGATTGACATGGATATATTCTTGCGAATAGATATTGCCTAAACGCACGGCAGAACTATTGGCATAAAACAGGCTATGCTTACCTTTATATGTATAAAGATATGTATGAAAAAGCTTTACTGCTAACATCTGAGAATAGGCTGGGAGGTAGCTTTCAGCTTGTTCTGCCACCGCTTTTCTCACTGTTAACCACTGTTGATAATAATTATTTACCTTATGCTGTTTGCTATGTGCTGCCAATAAGTGTACAAATAAAGCTGGATAAGCTTGTATCACCCATGAAAGATTCATAAAAACATCACGTACCTCACCGTGTTCATCAATAAGAACAGAGGTTATTCCTCGTGCCTTTCGTAGGTATTGCTTAAGTCGTTTGCTAACAATTGTGCCACCTATATAAACAATGAAATCGGGTAAAAAGGTAGTATCATTATCTATTCGTGTCAAGACTGCATCAAGATGTTGTGCATACGGATTGCCACCTGACGACAGATTGTCCTGCAAGAGAACATAATGCTCATGGATTTTAGCAATATCAGCCGACAAAGCTTCGGCAACATCAGCATCTAACTGCCCTATAACAATCAAAGGCTTACTTGCCCGAGATAGTTCGTTAGCTAATAATTCCAGCTTATCAGTATCGCTAACAGCTGTTCCTAAAAATATATAACGCTCTTTAGGCAGCTGTGTTATATTATATTCGTAAAGAGGTTCAGATAGCGGTACATTGATGTGTACTGGTCCGCCGCCGTATGATACGGTAGCATTCAGTGCCTCATTTACTAATCTATTGCAATACCATAGTTCTTCTTCTGTGCGTGGTTCAGAGATGTTAATATGCTTGCGAACATTTGGTTTGAGAGCATTTGCCTGCTTAAGTGTTTGCCCATCACTCTGTCCTATCCACTGTTGTGGTCTATCGGCAGAGATAATAATGATAGGAATGTTACGATAATAAGCCTCAGCTACGGCTGGTGATAGATTGAGAAGTGCCGATCCTGAAGTAACGCATACCACAACAGGGGCATTAATAGCTTCAGAAATGCCTATTGCTATAAAGCCAGCAGAACGCTCATCGGTAACAGGATAACAGGTTATTTCGTTTGTCTCCAATAAATTATGTACAATAGGAGAATTGCGCGAACCAGGACAAACTACAGCAGTATGAATGCCGTGCGATAACAATAACGACGTAAGGATATTTACATTTTTTTTACTACTATACATGTCTTTTATTTATGTCTGTTGCAAAAGTTGAAGCATTGTCTGAAGCTTTGCTTCCGTTTCCTGCCATTCACTTTCTTTTTTACTTTCTGATAAAAGTCCACCCCCAGCATAAAGTCTACAACAATTGTCCATTATTTGCATACATCGAAGTGAAACATAAAGATGAGTTTCATTATTTATATTTAGTGGACCTATAAAACCGCTATAATAACTCCTATCTATTCCCTCATTTGATAAAATAAAATCTTTAGCTGCTTCTTTAGGTATACCACATACAGCCGGAGTGGGATGAAGGGTTGAAAGTAAATTTCCTATATTGTTTTCATTAGTAAGTGTAAATTGAAAATCAGTTCGTAAGTGAGCGAGGTTAGAAGCAAAAGTAGTAAAAGGCTCGCTAACATTAATGGAATTGCTATATTGCTGTAGACAATTTAAAATATATTTAACCACATAGTTGTGCTCTTCTTTATTCTTGTTAGACCATTTTATGTTACATTTATCTTTATGCATAGTACCAGCTAAAGCCATAGTATGCCAAATGTTACCATTTATTTTATCTAATAATATTTCAGGAGTAGCCATAAGCCATATACCTGATTGTGGTGTAGATACTAATATTATGTGCTGCTGCGGATATTGCTTACAGGCTTCTAAAAAAATGCTTTCAAGGTTGATATGTGATGTTTTTATATCTACATATCGAGCTAAAACTAATTTGTCAAACAAGTTGTTTTGCAATGCATTATAGAATGTATTAAAAGCTTTAGTGTAAGATATATCTATATCTTTATTTTCAAAATCTTTTAATAATATTTTTTCTCCAGAAGGGGGCAACGTGATCTTTTTGGATACAGCATCTTCAAAAAGCAAAATAGGATATTTTTTACTTGCTATAAAAGGAGCAAAGATAAAGCCCTTCTTTCCATTAAGACTATTAAGATTGTAAAATTCCGAAGGTGGAGATGCTTGGTAATAACATGTACAACTATCGGAGAAAGGTAAGCGACTAAGCGCAAATGATCCTTTCTGTATTTTTTCTGTTAAAAGAAAATTATAAAATGAGGGCATTACTAATAACTATTTAATAACTACATTTTACTTATAGCTTTGGGTTTGGCATTAAGTAGTTAGTTACTTGTATTGTAGAAATAAGCTCACCGTTCTGATTTTTTATATCAACATGCCAAACATGTAAAGTTTTACCCTTATGAACGAGTTTGCCATAAGCAGTAACCACATCGCCTATATATGCAGGCTTTACATGAGTTCCATTTACATTTATCCCCACAGCAATATAACCAGGGCATACTGCCATAGAGCCAACACCAGTTAAGTTCTCTGCCATTGATAGTGATGCGCCGCCTGCTAAGACTCCAAAGGGTTGTTTGTTTTTATCGCAAACAAGCATTTTTGCTTGTAAAGTATCAGGGTCAGGAGTATTAATAAATTCTATTCCAAGAGAACGTGTTAACCCGTCATCTTTTTTAAAATTATCCCAAAAGTATGAAATATCCATTATATTATTTCTATTATAACTATTAAAGATAAGCAATAAGAGTAATATATGCACTTATAACCTACTTTAGACAAGTATAATCTATTATATACAAAGTTAGTAATAAAATTTGGAAAATACCATTTAGGAAATAAAAAAAAGTTTATAAAAAAGCCCTTTATCACCACAAATTGGTTTTATAGAAATAAATAAAAAACTACTTTACTTTTTAGTAGCTAATATATTTTTATTGATTAGGATAGCAATAAAAATAGATAAACTTCTTATATCCAGTAAAAAATAACAATTCTTAGGTGTAGAAAGCTAATGTTTTATAGTAATAAGAATGAGTCTTTTTCTTGGAAAAGAGAACTGATTGTGATAAAAAATAATTTATTTTTGTACTAAAAATAAATTAAAAATCAGATAAAAATAAATTATTTTTATTATTATGTGATCTCTTTTGCTAACTAAAAAAGTGAACTTTTATGCACAAATAAATAAATATTTGTATAGTGAAAGATGATGTTAGTTTAGTGTTTTTATATTTATGATAAATATTCATCACTAAAGGTCAAAAATCAAAGTAGCAGGTATTGTTTTATAATTTAATATATTAAGGTGTTTTGTTATATCATCTGATTTATTTATCTTTGCATAAAAATAGCATATTATGGGTTTATTTGGATTATTTAATAAAAGTAAGAAGGATACGTTAGATAAAGGATTGGAAAAAACAAAAGCGAATGTTTTTTCTAAATTAGCACGTGCTGTAGCAGGAAAATCTACGGTAGATGACGATGTTTTAGACAACTTAGAAGAGATTTTAGTAACATCAGATGTTGGTGTAGATACTACAATAAAGATTATTCATCGTATAGAAAAGCGTGTAGCAAGGGATAAATATGTTTCAACAAGTGAACTAAATGCTATATTAAAGAGCGAGATAGCTAACTTATTAGCAGAAAACAACACCGGAGATATTGCTAATAGTGAGATGTTAGTGGGTAAAAAGCCTTATGTTATTCTTGTAGTTGGAGTAAACGGAGTTGGTAAAACTACTACAATAGGCAAGCTGGCATATCAATTTAAACAAGCAGGCAAAAAGGTTTACTTAGGTGCAGCAGATACGTTTCGTGCAGCAGCAGTAGAACAGATTGATATTTGGGGGAAAAGAGTAGGAGTCCCTGTAATAAAGCAGCAAATGGGTGCAGATCCAGCCAGTGTAGCTTTCGACACATTACAGAGTGCTAAAGCCAATGATGCAGATGTTGTATTGATAGATACAGCTGGGCGTTTGCATAATAAGGTGAACCTTATGAATGAGCTTAAAAAGATAAAAGAAGTAATGAAAAAGGTCATACCAGATGCTCCACACGAAGTAATGTTAGTCTTAGATGGTAGTACTGGACAAAACGCTTTTGAACAAGCTAAACAGTTTGCTGCTGTTACTCAGATCTCTTCTTTAGCAATTACAAAGCTTGACGGAACTGCTAAAGGAGGTGTCGTTATAGGTATTAGTGATCAATTAAAAGTACCTGTAAAATATATCGGTTTAGGTGAAGGAATGGAAGATCTGCAGTTATTTAATAAAGAAGAATTTGTAGATAGTTTGTTTAAGGGTTAAGTTTGCTTTCTTACGTTTTCATTGATATATGAATAAAAATCAGATAGATATTATAACAATGGGGTGTTCTAAAAACCTTGTAGATTCAGAATTGCTTATGAAGCAGTTTGAGGCTAATGGTTTTAAATGTACCCATGATTCAGATAAGCCAGATGGAGAAATAGCTGTTATCAATACATGTGGATTTATAGAAACAGCTAAGGAGGAAAGCATCAATACTATATTGGAATTTGTTAATAGGAAAGAAAAAGGACAGCTAAATAAGCTCTTTGTTATGGGGTGCTTATCGCAACGTTATAAGGAAGAGTTAAAAAAAGAAATACCTGAAGTAGATAAATTTTATGGTAAATTTAACTATAAACAGCTATTAACAGATCTTGGCAAAGCCAGTGTAGCCTCATGCAATGGTGTACGCCATCTTACCACACCACGCCATTATGCGTATATAAAGATAGCAGAAGGTTGTGATAGGCATTGTGCTTATTGTGCAATACCACTTATTACAGGAAAGCATCAATCAAGAAAAATGGAAGATGTTTTGCAAGAAGTAGAACAACTTGTAAAGGAAGGCGTAAAAGAATTTCAGATAATAGAGCAAGAGCTTACTTATTATGGAGTGGATATTGATGGAAAACACCATATATCTGATTTGATTTCAAAGATAGCTGATATAAAAGGAGTAGAATGGATTCGCCTTCATTATGCTTATCCTAATCAGTTTCCTTTAAGTTTGCTCGATGTTATAGCAGATAAGCCAAATGTATGTAAATATCTCGATATAGCTTTTCAGCATATTTCTGATAATATGCTTAACAGAATGCATCGACATGTAAGTAAACAAGAAACGCTCAGTCTGATAAAAGAAATACGTAGTCGTGTACCAAATATTCATTTACGCACAACTTTATTGGTAGGTTTTCCCGGAGAAACGGATGAAGATTTTGAAGAGTTAAAAGATTTTGTTCGTCAAGCACGGTTTGAGCGTATGGGGGCTTTCTCTTATTCCCGCGAGGAAGGTACTTATAGCGCAGAGCATTATGAAGATGATGTTCCTGAAGAGGTTAAGATGCAACGACTTAACGAATTAATGGCTATCCAGCAGGATATTTCAACAGAAATAGAAAGAGCTAAAGTAGGGCATACTTTTAAAGTAATCATAGATAGAAAAGAAGGAGATTATTATGTAGGACGTACAGAGTTTTGCTCACCAGAGGTAGACCCAGAGGTTTTAATCCCAATGAAAGAAGATACGTTGCGAGTAGGTGAATTCTATAATGTGTATATCACAAGTTCCGATGAGTTCGATCTTTATGGAGAAATAAGATAAATTTTTACCGAATGAATAATAAAGAGTTCATAGCTAAGTTATCTAACCAAATGGGGTTTACACAAGAAGAAAGTCAGAAATGTGTTAAGACTTTACTCGATGAAATGGGTAAATCTTTCGAATTAGGTAAACCTATTCAAATATCAGGCTTTGGATCGTTTGATATAAAAAAGCGTATGGAACGAATTATAGTAAATCCAGCTACAGGAGTAAGAATGCTTGTACCCCCTAAATTGGTGTTAAGTTTTAAGCCTACTAATACTATAAAAGCACATATAAAGAAAGGAGGAGTGGCTGAATAATGGCAAAAAGTTCTATCCAGATGCTTGCTACTGCAATTGCAAAGAAAAACAACTTATCAAATGCAGATGCTATAAAGTTTGTAGAAACAATGTTTAATATCATTATAGACGAACTTAAAAATAGTAATCCTGTTAAAATAAAAGGGCTTGGCACATTTAAATTGCAGTCAGTAAAACCTCGTGAAAGTGTTAATGTAAATACAGGGGAACGTGTCCTTATAGAAGGACACGATAAAATATCTTTTACGCCAGACCAAGCAATGAAAGATATTGTAAATAAGCCTTTTGCACAGTTTGATACTGTTGTTTTGAATGATGGAGTAGAATTTGAAGATGAAAACGACCAAAATGAGGATAATACAGAAAATGATGAAGAATGTATAGAAGAAGATAATGTCAAAATACCATTAGAAAAAACTTTAAAAGAAAAATCCGCAGCAAGTTCTTCTGATACCGCTATTGATATTAAAGAAAATGCAGAGATATGTGAAAAATCATGTAGAGAAAGCCCTATTTTAAGTTCTGCAGAGCCATCTAATGATAATACTATTTCTAAATTAGATGAAAATAAAGATGATTTTTCGGAAAAAGACGCAGATAAGACTCTGTATAATGAAGAAAAAATATTAAATGACAAGATCACTTCATGTCAAAATACTACTGAATCTTTACAAAAAGAAGACTCAAGCGTTTTATCAGATAAAATTATACAAGAAGTTACAGAAGAAAAAAATAAAGATATTACAGCTACAGATAATTGTATAGAAAAAGAAGAGCCAACAGATGATGAGCGTGAAATGCGATCTTTATGCTGCATTTTACTGATAGTATTAATTATAGCAATAATAGCTTTTGGAGGTTATTACGTAAAGACGACTTTTTATGATCAATCTTTTAAAAAAGAAATTGTAAAGGATAATACTATTAAAAACATAGTAAAACCCGTAAAATATGTTCCAAAACATGTAGATTCATCTTCAGTACATAGAGTTATTACATCAAAGAAAAAATCTGCTAAGATAAAAAAGATATCAGAAGAGTCGAGGTATGAAAGCTTGAGTAACGATCCTAAAATACGTTATGGGGCTTATAATATCATAGGAATAGAAAAGGTTGTTGTTTTAAAAAGTGGCGATTCTATGACAAAATATAGCCGTAGAACATTAGGGCCAGATATGTTAGGATATTTTCAAGTTTTAAATGGAGTAGATGAAATGTATGAAGGAGATACTATGAAAGTGCCAAAGGTTAGGTATCGTCCTCAATATCAAAAGAAAAGAAAAGAAAGATACTAATATAAGAAAAGGTTTTCTAACACATAAGGTTTTAGAAAACCTTTTTTAAGGTTATTTAGACTGTAGATAACAACCTAAGACTATTATTTATTGTACTTTTGTATGATAATAAATAAATGATAGTAGTAAACTAAAAATAGTTATAAATGGCAGAAGCAATAGATATTCGTGAGCTTAATGCACGGATAGAGCAGCAAAGCTCTTTTATTACAAATTTAACAGTAGGAATGCATCAAGTGATAGTAGGACAAAAGCACTTGATAGAATCTCTTCTTATAAGTTTATTGAGTGATGGACATATTTTGCTGGAAGGCGTTCCTGGATTAGCAAAGACTTTGGCTATTAAGACTTTATCAGATCTTATTGATGCAAAATATAGTAGAATACAGTTTACTCCAGATCTTTTGCCTGCCGATGTTATAGGTACCCAAATTTATTCTCAGAAAGACGAAAGTTTCAATGTAAAAAAAGGTCCTGTATTTGCTAATTTTATTTTAGCAGATGAGATTAATAGAGCTCCTGCAAAAGTGCAAAGTGCTTTATTAGAAGCAATGCAGGAACATCAAGTAACAATAGGTGATGATACTTTTCTTTTACCAAACCCTTTCCTTGTGATGGCAACTCAAAATCCTGTAGAGCAAGAAGGTACTTATTCTTTACCAGAAGCACAGGTAGACCGTTTTATGTTAAAGGTAATTATAGATTATCCTACTATAGAGGAGGAGAAACTTATTATCAGTGAAAATTTGCAATCCTCAATGCCTACAGTAAGTCCTATAGTAAGTTTAAACGACATTATTTCTGCAAGAAAAATTGTAAAAGAAGTATATTTAGACGATAAAATAATGCAATATATTGCAGATATTGTTTTTGCAACACGCTATCCTGAACGTTATAAGTTGGGAGAGTTAAAGCAGATGATAACTTTTGGAGGTAGTCCTCGTGCAAGTATTAATCTTGCTAAGACAGCAAGAGCTTATGCTTTTATTAAACATAGAGGTTATGTTATACCTGAAGATGTGCGTGCTGTAGCATATGATGTGTTAAGACATCGTATTGGATTGTCTTATGAGGCAGAAGCCTCTAATATGGCATCTGAGCAAATTATTACTGAAATATTAAATAAAATCCAAGTACCTTAATCTTGTTTTGTTCTTTATATTATGGATACAACGAAGCTGCTTAGAAAAGTAAGAAAAATAGAGATAAAGACTCAAGGTTTGAGTAAAAATATCTTTGCAGGTAAGTATCATTCTGCATTTAAGGGTAGAGGTATGGCTTTTTCTGAAGTTCGTGAGTATCAATATGGAGATGATGTAAGAGATATAGAATGGAATGTAACAGGGCGTTTTCATCATCCTTATGTGAAGGTATTTGAAGAGGAACGTGAACTAACAGTAATGCTTTTAGTAGATGTAAGTGGATCGCTTGACTTTGGTACGCAACTGCAAATGAAACGTGATCGTGTTACAGAGGTTGCTGCAACATTAGCATTTTCAGCTATTGAGAATAATGATAAGGTAGGAGTTATTTTCTTTTCAGATACGATAGAAAAATATATTGTGCCATCTAAAGGACGTAAACATATTCTTTATTGTATAAGAGAAATGCTTACTTTTAAACCAAAGAGTAAGCATACCGATTTGCAAATAGCAATAGAATATCTAACAAAGGTATTAAAGCGCAAATGTACTGCTTTTATTATAAGTGATTTTTATACAAAATTTAATTTTGAGCAATCGCTTATCATAGCAAATAAAAAACATGACGTTGTAGCTATTCAGGTATATGATGAGCGTGCAAAGATGTTGCCAGATATAGGTTTGCTGAAGGTAGTAGATGCAGAAACAGGGCACGAAATGTATATTGACACTCATGATATACGATTACGAAAGTTACATCACGATTATTGGATAAATCGTAATACACAACTTAAAGAGATTTTAAATAAAAGTAGGGTAGATAGTGTTTCTATTGCTACTAATGATGATTATGTAGAGAAGCTGATGGCTTTATTTTCAAAAAGAAGTAGATGAAACGTAGTATAGTTTTATTATATATATTATTAGTATGTAGCATTTTTAGTGTTGCACATGATAGCTTAAAAACAGAATTAGACACAAAAAGGATATTAATAGGTGGGAGAGCGGCTCTAAAAATTTCAATAGAAGTGCCTAAAAACGTATTACCTATATTTCCTAAATTTAAGATTAGGCAAGAAATAGTGCCAGGAATAGAAATTTTAAATATAAAACGTGATACTATAACTAACAATACTAACAAAGGCTATAGCGTTACCTACATACTTACCTCTTGGGATAAAAACACCTATAAGATACCGTCCTTACCTGTTATAGTAGAAGGAAAAACATTTATGAGTAAGGAGTTTTTACTTACTGTAGACGAAATAAAAATCAATAAAAAACAAGCACATCAAAAGCCATCAGATACCATTATAGATGTACCTTTTAAATGGATAGATCTTATTCCCTCATTTTTATACTTTATAATTTCATTTATAGGGTTTATAGTATGTTTTATTTTGTACAAAAGAATAATTAAAAAGAATAAGTTTATTCCACTTAAAAGTATGCCTGTTAAGTTATCTCCCTATGAAGAGTCTATGAAAGCTTTAAATAAGCTAAGAGATAAATCTAAAAATATTACTGATCAGAAGAAATATTATACAAAGATAACAGAAATAATAAGATGGTATATATATAAGCGGTTTAATATAAACTCATTAGAGATGACCTCTGAAGAGATAATAGAATCTTTAAAAGCTCAATGTGATGATTTAAAGATCAACGAATTACAAAATTTGTTTTCTACAGCCGACTTAGTGAAATTTGCAAAATTCTCCACTTCTGAAAATGATAAAGAATATTATTTATCTAAAGTTGTTTGCTTTATAGAAGACACAAAAGCTGCAATAGTAGAAACAAATATTGATTCAAGTGTAGAAGATAAAAATAATGACAATAGATTAAAAGTAAATTATAGAAGAACTATAATAAAAAGTATTATATATATTGTAGCGTTGGTATCAATAGTCTTGTTATTATATGCTTGTTATAAGTTTTATACTATTGTGATTTAAAAAAAAAGAAAAAATGGATTTTGCTGATAGTGGATATTTGTTTTTATTACTACTTTTGATACCATATATAATATGGTATTTCTATAAAGGTAGGCGGACAGAACCTACGATGCGTATGAGTGATACTTATGCTTATCTAAATTCACCAAAGAGTGCTCGTGTTCGTTTTATCCACTTACCAATGTTTTTACGTTGTATAACTTTTTCTTTAGTCGTTATAGTACTGGCTCGTCCACAAAGCTATTCGGCATGGGATAATAAAGATAGTGAAGGCATTGATATTATGTTAGCAATGGATATTTCTGCAAGTATGCTAACAAATGATGTTATCCCTAATAGATTAGAAGTGGCAAAGGAAGTAGCGTCCGATTTTATAAGTGGGCGACCTAATGATAACATAGGACTTACTATTTTTGCAGGTGAAGCTTTTACACAATGTCCACTCACAACCGATCATGCATCATTAATCAACTTGCTTAACAGTGTTAGGACTGATTTAGTTGTAAAGGGATTGATACAAGATGGTACAGCAATAGGCATGGGGCTGATAAATGCTGTTGGAAGATTGAAATCATCTAAAGCAAAGAGTAAAGTTGTTATTTTATTAACAGATGGTAGTAACAATGTAGGTTCTATATCTCCAATGACAGCAGCAGAAATTGCTAAAAAATTCAATATTCGAGTTTATACAATTGGGCTTGGAACAGAACAAAATAATGGATATAGTGATATTGATTATACTACATTAAGACAAATAGCTAATGTAACTAATGGTAAATTTTATAGTGCACAAAGCCAAACAGAACTATCACAGATATATAAAGATATTAATAAGCTAGAGAAAACTAAATTAAAAATAAAAGGAAAGAGTGCAAAATATGAAGTCTATATGCCTTTTGCAATAGCAGCTTTAATTTGCTTTTTGCTGGAGATATTATTACGTCTTACTGTTTTTAAACGTATTCCTTAGTGTTTTTCATTATAGTCATAAAATAAATAAAAATGTTTAGATTTGAAAGTCCTATATATCTTTGGTTATTATTGTTGATACCTTTATTATCAATATTTTATTATATTTTATATCAGCATAGAAAGCAACGCATTAAAAAGTTTGGTGATATAGAGTTAGTAAAACAACTATCCCCTTCTTTATCAAATAGGCGTCGTTTTATAAAGTTTCTTCTTATGCAAAGCTCTATAGCTTTAATGGTACTTATAATAGCACGCCCACAAATTGGAAATCGTATATCTTCTACAAAAAATGGAAAAGGTATAGAGACTGTTATAGCTTTAGATATTAGTAATTCTATGTTAGCTCAAGATGTTATACCTTCACGTTTAGATAAAAGTAAATTACTTATAGAAGACCTCCTCCGCTCTTTTGATAATGATAAGGTAGGATTAATAGTTTTTGCAGGAGATGCTTTTGTCCAGTTACCTATTACGTCCGATTTTATTTCAGCAAAGATGTTTCTTAATGACATTAATCCTTCTTTAATAGGTACTCAAGGTACTGATATAGGAAAAGCTATTAATCTTGCTATGCATAGTTTTTCTCCTACATCAAAAGCAGGTAAAGCTATAATAATAATCACAGATGGAGAGGATAATGAAGGAGGTGCAGAAGCTATGGCAAAAAAAGCTCAAGAAGCAGGTTTTCATATCTATATCCTTGGTATAGGATCTACATCTGGAGCAGAAATTCCTATTGGTAATGGTGAAAAATTGAAAGATAAAAGAGGAAATATTGTTGTATCACATCTTAATGAAGATATGTGCAAAGGTATAGCTGATGCAGGTAAAGGTATTTATATACATGTAGATAATAATAGCGACGCACAACAGATCTTAAAAAAACAGTTATCTAAATTACAAAAAGATGACATTAATAATATTGTTTATAGCGATTATGATGAACAATTCCAAGCTATTGCTATAATCCTTATAATATTAATAATAGGAGAGGTATGCATACTTGAACGTAAAAATACAAAAAAGAAAAAATGGTATATGATAAAAAATAATTTTGCAAAGCTATTAATTTGTATATTTTTCTTATCTTTTTTCTGTAATTTTATGATTTATGCACAGTCAGAAAACCAACTTATTAGAAAAGGTAATAAGTTTTTTAGATCTAAAAATTATTTAGAATCAGAGATAGCTTTCCGTAAAAGTTTAATTAAAAATAATAAAAGCGATATTACTATTTATAACTTAGGGTGTGCATTACAAGCTCAGAAAAAAAATAAGGAAGCTTTAAGTGAATATAAAAAAGCAACAAAGGTAAGTGAAAATTCTTTGCATAAGTCGAAAGCATATTATAATATTGGAACTATATTTCAAGGACAAAAAAAATATGACGAAGCAATAGAATCATATAAAGATGCATTACGAAATAATCCAAATAATAATAATGCCAGATATAATTTAGAACTTTGTAAACAACAACAAAAACGACAACAACAAAAACGACAACAGCAACAAAAATCTAAAAACAAAAAAAACAACAGTAAACAGCAGAACAAAAATAAAAAGAACAAGAATAACTCTAATAAACGTGATCAGAAACGTGATAAAGAAATGAGTAAAGATAATGCTGAGAGACTTTTAGATGCAGCTATGCAGCAAGAAAAACTTACTCAAAAACGCTTATCTAAGGCAATGCATCAGCCATCTGATCATCAATTAAATAAAAACTGGTAATACAATGAATATTAAGCGTCATCTTCTTTTATTACTATTACTGTTATGCTTTCAAATAATAATGGCACAACATGTACGAGTCGTAGCACCAAGAAGAGTATCAGTAGGTGAAGAATTTCAAATAGAATATACTGTATATACTCAAGATGTGCGACGTTTTCATTTGGGAAAGATTTCATCTGGCTTAGAAAAGATTTATGGACCAGCTACCTCTTCTCAGCGAAGTATTCGTTTTGTTGATGGACATACAAGTAGCTCTTCGTCTATCTCTTTTGCCTATGTTTTTGTAGCAAATAAGAAAGGTCTTTTAACTGTTGGTCCAGCTCGTATTGATATAGGAGGGCAAATGCTAGCTTCTACACCAGTTAGAATTACGGCTGTAGGAAATGTAAATACCTCAAGAGCTTCTTCTAAAGGATCCTCTTCTATGAGTGAAGATGAAAATACAGATTATTCTTCATCTCCATCTTCTATAACATCTAAAGATTTATTTATTAAAGTTATAGCAAATAAGACTATTGTGCATGAACAAGAACCAGTATTATTGACTTATAAAGTTTATACTACTAAAAACTTGAAACAACTTGCAGGCAAAATGCCTGATCTTGTAGGTTTTCATGTACAGGAAATAAATTTGCCACAGCAAAAGTCCTTCCATAAGGAACGTGTAAAAAATAAAGTTTATAACACTGTTACATGGAGTCAATATGTTATATATCCACAAATGACAGGAATTCTAAAAGTACCATCGTTGACGTTTAAAGGTATTGTCCAAATAAGTGATCCTGATTTTAATCCTTTTGAAGCTTTTGGCATAGATAATAGTCGTGATATTCAAAAAGATATAATTGCGCCAAGTTTAGCCATTAAAGTATTACCTTTACCTAATAAACCAGCTAATTTTTCAGGTGGAGTAGGGCACTTTAATATTTCTATTCAGGCTGATAAAAAAGAAGTTAAAGCAGGTGATCCTTTATCTATTCGTGTAGTTATAAGTGGAAATGGTAACTTAAAACTTATAAAGCAACCTAAAATAACTTATCCAAAATCTTTTGAGGCATACGATGTTAATATTTCTGATAAAACTCGATTGACTGTAAAAGGTACAGAGGGTAATATGATTTATGACCAAATAGTAGTACCTCATAATGAAGGTAGATTCACCATTAATCCTATAAAGTTTACATATTTTGATGTGTCTCAGCAGAAATATGTTACAATAGAGACAGAAAAACTTTGTCTAAAAATATTAAAAAATAAAAGTATAAAAAAGAAGGAAGTAGATGATGCTGCTTCTTTAGATAATGATATTCATCCACTGAAATTAGAAGAAAGTTCTTTTAATAACTTTAAATATACTTTCTTTAATTCATTTCTTTATTGGTTTTTTATATTTATCTTATTTGTAATTATAGTATTAATAATCTATTTTTTTAGAGATGGGCTAAAGAGTAGTTCTGCTGATTTTTCTTTAAAGTTGGAAAAAAATGCCAATAAAACAGCAACATCACGATTAGATTCGGCTTATGCTATGATGTTAAAAGGTGATAATATAGAATTTTATGAAGAAATATCTCATGCTCTTTGGGGCTATGTTAGTGATAAGCTACATATAGCTGTAGGAGAACTATCGCGTGAAAATATCACAGAATCGCTTGCTTATATTAATATTCCAAATAATGTGATTGAAAAATTTATATCTGCTTTAGATGAATGTGAGTATGAACGTTATGCTCCTGGTGATGAGCGTGGGAATATGCGTCGTACTTATGATAAAGCTATAACAGCTATTAGTTCTATAGAAGATGTTTCAAAAAGAAATAAGAAAATAAGAAAAATGAAATCGTTATTGTTTTTATTTGGTATTCTTACTATATTTACATTGTCTTCATTTGGAATAAATACATCAAAAAATGAAGCTAATAGACTATATAATAAAGGTAATTATGCAGCTGCAGCGCAGGCATATGAATTCCTTTTACAAAAGAATATATCACCATCTCTTTATTATAACTTAGGTAATGCTTATTATAAACAGGATAGTATAGCTAAGGCTGTAATAGCTTATGAACGTGCTCTACGTTTGTCTCCTGATGATAATGATATAAAATTTAATCTCCAATTAGCTCAATCTAAAACTATAGATAATATACCATCTAAATCAGAAATGTTTTTTATAACATGGTATAAATCACTAGTGAACTTATTGAGTATTGATGGTTGGGCATGGATTTCTATATTTTCTCTTATACTTATTATTTGTGGAATGTGTGCTTTTATACAGATAAAAAAACTTAGTATTAGAAAGACTTTAACTAAGATATTTGTCATATTAATAATACTATTTGTGTTTTCTATCTTTTTTGCATTTCAACAAAAAAGTTTTATATGTTCGCATGATTTTGCTATTGTAATATCTCCTTCAGTTGTTGTGAAAACAACACCAGATGCAGCAGCAAGTAAAGCGTTTATCATACACGAAGGGACTAAATTGAAAATTATAGATAATTCTATGGATCAATGGTGGGAAATTGTGCTTGATGATGGAAGGAAAGGTTGGATAGAAAAAGGTGTTGCAGAAGTAATTTAATTATTTACATTTAAAAGATAGGAAGAAAAAGAATGGGTATAGAATTTCTTAGGCACTTGGATAATAATTTAGTTATTGCCTTACATGGTGGTAATAATTTGTTTTTAGACAAATTTGCCATTATCTTTACTACTTCTTATATATGGATACCACTTTATTTATCACTATTATTGTTGATAATTAAAAATAATGAAAGCTGGAGAAAGATATCACTTATCTTAGGCATTTTTGCCGTTACTATCATATTAAGTAATATTATAAATAACGTTATAGTTAAACCTTCTTTTGAGCGTCTTCGTCCTTTTAATGACCCACATTTACATTCTTTATTACCTTTAATTAATGGCTATACTGCTAAAGGATTTAGTTTTTATTCTTCACATACAAGTAATAGCTTTTTTATATTCACATTTCTAACATTACTTATACGTAATAAAACTTTGTCTTTTTCCCTTTTATTATGGGCTATAACCATTGCTTGGACAAGATTATATCTTGGAGTACATTACCCTACTGATATTATAATGGGAGTATTTTTAGGTATTTCATTAGCAGTATTAGGATATTTTTCATTTTATAAAATATATAAAATAACAAACGAACATTTACATTTTATATCTGCTAAATATACAGAAACAGGATATAGCCTATCAGATATAGATACTGTATTAAATATTTTAATGTTGACATTAATATACACAATGTTTCATGCAATATTATAACTATAAATAAAAATATTATTATGTCAGAAGAAACAAAACATATTAGCATTTCCGATTATAACTATCATTTACCTGATAGTCGTATAGCTAAGTATCCTTTAGCTAAACGTGATAATAGTAAATTGTTGTTATATAAACAAGGTAAAATAACAGAGGACGTTTTTTATAATTTACCAAAATATCTACCAAGTGGAGGATTGATGGTTTGTAATAACACAAAGGTTATTCAAGCACGTATCCATTTTCGCAAGGAAACAGGGGCTTTAATAGAGATATTCCTTTTGGAACCTGCTGATCCAGTGGACTATGAATTGATGTTTCAAACTACTCATAATTGTTCATGGCTTTGTATGGTAGGTAATTTAAAAAAATGGAAGGATGGTAAATTAAAGCGTAAGTTTGATATAAAAGGAGAAAAATTAACATTAATAGCTTCGTTAAATAAAGAAAAAACTCTTAACACTTTAGGAGGAACTAATCATTGGATAGACTTTACATGGGATAATGAAAATGTATCATTTGCTGAAATATTAGAAATAGTGGGTGAACTGCCAATACCTCCTTATCTTAACCGTGATACAGAGGAAAGCGATAAAGAAACTTATCAAACAGTATATTCCAAAATAAAAGGATCAGTAGCTGCGCCTACTGCAGGCCTTCATTTTACACCAGAAGTATTGAAAGCTATAGATGAATGTGGTATTGTTCGTGATGAACTTACACTACATGTGGGAGCTGGTACTTTTAAACCTGTAAAAAGCGAAGAGATAGAAGGACATAATATGCATTCTGAATATGTTGTAGTGCAACGACACACTTTAGAGCAATTACTTTTACATGATTGTTCTGCTATAGCTGTTGGAACAACAAGTGTAAGAACATTGGAAAGTTTATATTATATGGGTATACATCTTGAAGAAAATCCTAACGCTTCTGAAGCAGATTTGCACATAAAGCAGTGGGAACCTTATGATTTACCACATAATGAAGAAGGACTTGTAATAATAAAAGGTGTGGCAATAACAGTAAGAAAGGCTATAGAGAACATACTTTTTTATTTAAAAAAAGATAATTTACAAGCACTTCACTCAAGTACGCAGATTATTATCGCTCCTGGATATACATATAAGATAGTAAAAGCTCTTATAACTAATTTTCATCAACCTCAATCAACACTTATATTATTAGTAAGTGCTTTTGTTAAGGGCGATTGGCGTAACATATATGATTATGCTCTTAATCATGATTTTCGATTTTTGAGTTATGGTGACTCTTCTTTATTAATTCCTTAAACAAATGTTATAATTTAAAAAAGATTTTATTTATGAAAAAAGGTGATAAAGTAAGATTTCTTAATGAGAAAGGAGGAGGCATAATTGCTGGCTTCCAGAATAAGAATATAGTATTAATAGAAGATGAAGATGGGTTTCAAATACCTACAAATATAAAAGATGTTATTGTTATAGAAGATTCATATACTGAAGAGAAAGCATTAAGCCGCATAGAAGAGAAAGAAAAAAATATTGATGCAAATAAAACTAATAAAAGTATTAAGCAGCAACTTTCCTTAGATCCTGAAGAAAGTTTAGATAATTGGCGTAATATAGATGCTGATGTTAAGCCTGAAGAAGATCCTTCTGTAGGTTTTAAGATTCCTGTACAAGAGCGTATAGGTGGAGATAAACTTTCGGTATATATTGCGTATGTTCCTATTGATAAGGATAATCTTTCTGCTACTCGATTTGAATCTTATATAATTAATGATTCTAATTATTATATTACATTTACTTATCAAATAGCAAATGAAAGTGATAATAAATGGACTCTTCATGCTCATGGTGAAGTAGAGCCAAATACAAAAATGATATTAGAACAGTTTGGAAAAGAAGAATTAAATAATTTATTAAGAGGGAATGTGCAATTTATTGCATATAAACAAGATAAAAATTTTGAATTAAAGTCAGTATATGATGTTCAATTGAAACTTGATGCAATAAAATTTTATAACCAGAATTCCTTCCATGAAAATATTTTTTTTAATAAACCAGCGATTCTTTGTAATTTAGTATTAGATGATAAGCAGAGATATAATGTAACTGTTAAACCTGAAAAATATTGTTTGGAAGTAGATACAAGAAAAGATTCCGTATGTAAACCTGCTCGTATACAAAAATCGGTTAATAAGGATAATTTAGAAACTTTGCAGAAGCATTTTACAGAAACATCTCCAATTTCGCCTATTAGGAAAGTAAAGAAGTTGATGCGTGAAGATAAAATTATTATCGATTTACATGCTGATTCTCTTTTAGAAACCATTCAAGGAATGACGTCAGCTGATATTTTAGAATATCAATTAGATTTTTTTCGTAAAACCTTAGAAGAATATAAGAATATTAAAGGTCAAAAAATAATATTCATTCATGGAAAGGGAGAGGGTGTTTTACGACAATCTTTACTACATGAGCTGAACTATCGTTATAAGCATTATTCTTATCAAGATGCGTCCTTTCGTGAATATGGTTATGGGGCAACGCAAGTTACTATAAAATAAGAAATATTTGTTCTATCTTATACCTAAGTGTTATGAAGTACGGATTTATAAAAGTAGCATCAGCTATACCTGCTGTAAAAGTAGCAGATATACAGTATAATCTATCAGAGATAGAGAAGCAAGTTATAAAGGCAGAAGGAGAAGGTGTAGAAATAATTGTTTTTCCAGAATTATCTCTTACAGGATATTCGTGTCAAGACCTTTTTCAACAGCAGGTTTTGCTTGATAATATAGAAATAGCAGTAGTACAGCTATTAGATTTTACAAGGCAACTGGATATAACTATCATAGTAGGGGCACCTATTTGTGTCAACTCTGTTTTGCTTAATTGTGCTTTAGTGATACAGCATGGCAAATTGTTGGGTATTGTTCCAAAGACTTATTTACCTAATTATGGTGAATTTTATGAAAAACGTTGGTTTGCTTCTTCGCAAGATTTGCAGCTGCAAAGTATTTATTATGTAGGTGATAAGATGGATATTTCTACAGATATTCAGCTGTTTTCTACTTCTCAAGGGGTTAGGTTTGGCATAGAAATCTGTGAAGACTTATGGTCTCCTCTTCCACCAAGTAATCAGTTAACATTGGCAGGGGCGGAACTTATTTTTAATCTTTCAGCAAGTGATGATCTTATAGGCAAGCATAATTATCTTAAAACTTTAGTTGCTCAACAAAGTGCACGAACTATTTGTGGTTATGTATATAGTAGCTGTGGTTTTGGAGAAAGCACACAGGACGTAGTTTATGGAGGCAATGCTTTAATATATGAGAATGGTAAGTTATTAGCAGAAGCTAAACGTTTTGAAGTGGAAGCACAGATTATTATCTCAGAAATAGATATTGATAGGTTGCGTATAGAGCGTAGAGCTAATACTACTTTTGTTAATGCTCAACGTCCCACTATGATGCAGCGTCTGAGAGCTAATAATCAAGCTATTTTAAGCAATATCCCCACTTGTATACCACCATCTATCCAGCGAGAGTTTATTCTTACTCGTTCTGTATATAAGTATCCTTTTATACCTAAAGGAGAAGAGCTTCGTGAGCATTGTGAAGAGATACTAAATATCCAAGTATGTGGTTTGGCCAAACGCTTATTACATATTAATTGTAAAACAGTAGTTATAGGAGTGAGTGGAGGATTAGATTCTACCTTAGCTTTACTTGTTGCATCTCTTGCCTTTGACAAGTTAGGATATAATCGTAAAGGTATCATAGGTGTTACTATGCCAGGCTTTGGAACTACAGACCGCACATATAGCAATGCTATTACATTAATGCAAAAATTAGATATAACTATTCGTGAAATAAACATTTCAGAATCTGTTAAGCAACATTTTGCTGATATAGAGCATGATATAAATTTGCATAATACTACATATGAAAATTCGCAGGCTCGCGAACGTACACAAATATTAATGGATATAAGCAATCAAGCGGGAGGGATTGTTATAGGTACAGGAGATTTGAGCGAATTAGCTCTTGGGTGGTGTACTTATAATGGTGATCATATGAGTATGTATGCAGTAAATATAGGTATTCCTAAAACATTGATAAAGCATTTAGTATATTATATAGCAAAAGATAGTACAGAAGAGGTTACTAAGTGTACACTTAATGATATTATAAATACTCCAATATCACCAGAGCTAACTCCGGCGGATAAAAATGGTAATATTATACAAAAGACAGAAGATCTTGTTGGACCTTATGAGCTGCATGATTTCTTTTTATATTATATGTTAAGATTTGGCTTTCGTCCGAAAAAGATCTTTTGGTTAGCACAGCAAGCTTTTAAAGGAGAATATGCTGATGGTATTATTCTTCATTGGCTTCGTATATTTTATAAACGCTTCTTTTCACAACAGTTTAAACGTTCTTGTCTGCCTGATGGCCCTAAGGTGGGAAGTGTAAGCCTTTCTCCAAGAGGCGATTGGAGAATGCCTTCCGATGCTATGTGCTCTGAATGGATACGAGATCTCGAGAATATAGAGAGCTAAGTTTTAATTATTAATATTAATAATAAGAGTAAAGTATAGACTATTAACACTATATTTGCTACATTTATAAGACATAAATATTCACATTAAAAAAGGTATATGGTAAATATAAAAAAAGTCTTTTTAGTGATAATCGTGTTATTAGAGGGCTATAATGTAAGTGCTCAAGTAAACCCTTTACGCGACTCTTTATTAGTAGCAACGCATAGGTTAGAGGAGAATGTTGCTTCAGTAGATTTGCGTTTAAAGCGTGCTTCATGGTATTTATTGCTTGAAAAATGGAGTTCGGCTAAAGATGATTATGATATAATTCTTGCTCATAATCCTAATAATATTGGAGCGTTGTTTTTTCGTGCTTATGCTAATGAGCGTTTAGGTAGGTATGGCTTTGCACGACAAGATTATAATAACCTTTTAAAGTTGGCTCCAGGACATTTTGAAGCACAATTAGGTTTGGTTTTATTAAACGAGAAGGATAAGCATTACACTGAGGCTATGGACGGTATTAATAGCTTAATAGAGCAGGCTCCTGATAGTGCTATAGCCTATGCTGTTAGAGCAGGAATAGAGAAAGAAAGAGGACTTCTTACATTAGCAGAATACGATTATACTCAGGCTATTATAAGAGATGTTAATAATATTGATTATATTATTCAACGTATAGAGGTATATATTAAACAAAAAAAATATAAGCAAGCCAAACGAGATGTTGACTTGCTTAAAAAATTAGGAGCTTCTTTCTGTGATATAAAGCCTTTTTTAGATAAGCTGAAAAATAAAATATAATATGTATTCGACCTCTTCTTACCAGTTTTCCCTATTATGCTTATATCTTTCTTGCCATAGATGTAAAGCATATATATAGCCGTATTTGTCGTATAGCTTTGAAAGGCGAGTAGCACGAATCTTAAATTGTTTAAAGTCTTTTTGCTCAGGACTCGTCCATTGCACCTCTGAGAGTGCTGCCATACGTGGAAGAAGCATATAAGTGGCAAGATTTGGATTGCTAATGTATTCTGTCCAAAGGTTTGCTTGTACACCTAAAATATGCTTTTTACTTTCTTCTGACATTGTTTTAGGAGCAGGATCGAGACTGTATACTTGCTCTACATCTAAGGAGTGCACCTGTGTTAAAGGTTCAGAATATTGTTCTTTTGTTTGAGCGTAGTCGAAATAACAATGTGAGGTGGGCGACATAATAACATCATGTCCCATTTTAGCTCCTTTTTCGCCAGGCTCAATACCACGCCAACTCATTATTGTTGCACTTTTGTTAATATCTCCATCAAGTATTTCGTCCCAACCTATTATAGATCTTCCTTTACTGTTAAGATATTTTTCTATACGATTGGTAAAATAAGCTTGTAATTTATTAATAGGAAGACCTTCCTTTTGCATAATTTTTTCACACTTTGAACATTCGCTCCAGCGTTTTGTTGGAGTTTCATCTCCTCCTATATGAATATACCTCGAAGGGAAAATATCTATTACCTCATCAAGAACACCTTCTACAAACTTAAATGTATCTTCATTGCCTATACATAAAACATCATAATATACTCCCCAGTTGTGTCCCACTTTATATGGACCGCCAGTACACCCAAGGTTAGGATATGATGCAAGCGCAGCTTTCATGTGTCCAGGCATATCTATTTCAGGTATAACAGTGATATGACGCTGACGTGCATATTCCACTATCTCACGGCATTGCTCTTGCGTGTAATAGCCACCATACTTAATACTATCATCTACATCGCTATTACGTCCCATCACGGTGCCTGTGCGTACAGACCCTATTTCTACGAGCTTAGGATATTTTTTTATCTCTATGCGCCATCCCTGATCATCGTTAAGATGCCAATGAAAGGTGTTCATGTTATGTAGGGCTATGAGATCAATAAATTTCTTAATGAAATCTATAGAGAAGAAATGACGAGAGCAATCTAACATCATTCCTCTGTATTTAAATCGAGGTGCATCTTTAATTTCTGCTGCTGGTAATACGATAGGATTATTAATAGCATTGCATATAGGGAGCGATTTCCTTAATGTTTGTACACCGTAAAAAACTCCTGCTGATGTAAAACCACTAATTTTAATATTTTTATTATTAATATTTATAGTGTACGCCTCTTCGCCTTTTATGTTTTTGTTGTTTAATAATAATTCTATGTAGTTACCTTTCTTTGGTTTAATGTCAGATACTTTGAGTTTTAATCCTGTTAGGTCTGCTATATAACAAGACAGAAAATATGCATTTTTTTGCATTAAATCGTCTTTAGAAGAGCAAAAAATAGTGGTGTTGCTATTTAGAATAAAGGATTTTCCCTTTACCATTACAATACTTTGTGGTAGAGGTATTACATCATAAGACGCATCTGTAGCAAAACCTGTTGCCACAAAAAGGCTTAGTACTAAGGATAGTAATATTTTTTTTGTCATATTTTTGTAAATTAAATATATAAAAGATTTTCAGTAGATATTAATCTTCGTAAGTAAAAGGTACAAACCATGTAATGAGCAGTGCAGGAATGGTACAGAATAGCACGAAGATAAAGAAGTGTTTATAACCTATTGCATCACTTATTACACCACTAAGCATACCTGGAAGCATCACGCCAAGGTTCATTATACCACTTGCAAAGGCATAATGTGCCATTTTGTGTTTACCCGGAGCTATTTGTTGCATCATAAACAGTGTAAGACCCACAAAGCCAAAGCCGTAACCGAAGTATTCCATAACTATACCGCACCCTATTATCCAAATGTCAGAGGGCTGATATACGGCTAATAAGGTATAAGCTACAAAAGGTATGTTAAAAATCAATGCTAAAGAGAAAAGGCTTTTTTTAAGTCCTCGTTTAGCAATATAGTTTCCTCCGAGGATACTTCCTATAACAAAAGCTGCTGCCCCAAAAGTGCCATAACATAAGCCTATTTCTTTTTCGCTCAACCCTAATCCACCTACAGTAGTAGATGCTTTTAAAAAAAGAGGAACTATCTTTATAGCAAACCCTTCTGCAAACCGATAGAGAATAATAAAGATAATATAATACCATATATGCTTTTTCTGAAAAAACTCTTTAAAAAAGA
Source organism: Prevotella amnii CRIS 21A-A (assembly GCF_000177355.1). Taxonomy (NCBI): domain Bacteria; kingdom Pseudomonadati; phylum Bacteroidota; class Bacteroidia; order Bacteroidales; family Prevotellaceae; genus Prevotella; species Prevotella amnii. The sequence goes on along the minus strand of NZ_ADFQ01000051.1, from coordinate 123,407 downwards.
ATAACAGTTCGTTTAAAGTTTGTTTAAAAGTAGTTATTTTCTTATTTGTTTTCTCTTCTTTAGGTAAGAAAGCGTAGTGATAAATGCTTAAAGCTATCATAATAATTCCAATAATGAGCATTATTATCATCCACGCTTTAGCAACACCAAACATCTTAATAAATATGCCTGCAAGATATACCAAACCACCTGTGGCTGCTATCTTTGCTATATTATAAAATGCTCCTTGCCAGCCTATCCAACGTGCTTGTTCCTCTTTTGAAAGCACAGAGATATAAGTGCCATCGGCTGCTATATCATGAGTAGCACCGCTTAATGCTACCACTGCAAGCATGGCAATGGTAATAGCAAAAAAAGAAGATGCACCTAAGGCAAAAGCTATCAATGCAAACATGATACCTGAAAGCAGCTGTGTAGTGACAACAAAAAATTTTTTTGTTTTGTAAATTTCAAGAAATGGGCTCCAGATGGGCTTTAATGTCCATGGAAGCATGATTAAAGAGGTCCAATAAGCTATCTTAGTATCAGATACCCCCATACCTTTATACATTAAGGTGCATACCATGTTAAGTACAACAAATGGTATACCCATGGCAAAATAAAGAGTAGGTACCCAAGTTATAGGACTCGTTTTTTTTCTTTCAGAAGTGATCTGACCCATTGTTTTTTTGTTTTTAGGTTATTAGTTGATTATATTTTTACAAAAGTTGTTGCAAAGGTACGATATTTTTTTTACTTTTGTATATATATAAAATAAAACCTATTATGATATTAAAATCTATTATCTCTGGTGTGTTACCCTTATGCTTATCATCATTGCCTGTTTATGTTAAAGGGCAAAACATGGTAGTTATATCGCCTCAAGACACACCTTCTTCTATTATCTCTAAGGCTGCTAATGTTGTGCCTTCGTTGAGGCAGTATTTATGGCAGCGTCAGGAGCTAACTGCTTTTATTCATTTTGGAATGAATACATTTACTAATAAGGAGTGGGGAGATGGCAAAGATAGTCCGAGCCTGTTCTGTCCCACTGAGATTGATGCAGAGCAGTGGGTTAAGACCTTGCGAGATGCAGGTTTTAAGAGTGTTATTCTTACCTGTAAGCATCATGATGGCTTTTGTCTTTGGCCAAGTGCTTATACCGATTATAGCGTAAAAAGCTCGCCATGGAAACAAGGAAAGGGCGATGTTGTGCGCGAGGTTAGCAATGCGTGTAAGAAGTATGGAGTAGGTTTTGGTGTATATCTCTCACCATGGGATCGTAACTCTCTGCTATATGGGCAGGGCAAAGCCTATAATGATTACTTTATAAAACAGCTTGAAGAGCTGCTTACCCAGTATGGTCCTGTTAGCGAAGTGTGGTTTGATGGGGCTAATGGAGAGGGTCCTAATGGTAAGAAGCAGAAATATGATTTTGTACGTTGGTATAAGCTTATACGCAAGCTACAGCCACAAGCTGTCATTGCTGTAATGGGTCCAGATGTGCGTTGGGTAGGTACAGAGACGGGGCGTGGACGTGAAACAGAATGGAGCGTAGTGCCTAAAGACAACCTCGACCCTACATTAATAGCTAAACATTCGCAGCAGACAGAGCTTTTACCCCCTGAAGGCGATATGGTAGGCGACGATATAGGTAGTAGGAGTAAGATATTAAAAGCAAAGGTTTTGGCGTGGTATCCTGCTGAAATAGATGTATCTATACGTCCTGGTTGGTTTTATCATAAGGCTGAAGACAATAAGGTAAAATCGTCAAAAGAGCTAACCGACATTTATTTTTCATCGGTAGGGCGTAATGGTGTGCTCTTGCTTAATATTCCTCCTAATAAGGAAGGACGCCTTTCTGCTGAAGACGTAAAGTCTTTAAAGTCTTTTAAGGAAAATATAGATAATATCTTTAAGACTAATTTGTTAGCCAGGTATATAGATAAAAACAGAGTAAAGGCTTTTAAGGCTCTTAAACCAAGCATAGATGGACGTTATGAAACTTCTTCTGTTTTAGCTGATAATGAAAATAAGGCTAAAAACAAAGTGCTTACCTATTATTTAAAGTCGCCTATTACGTTTAATGTTTGTGCTTTACAGGAAGATATTAGCAAGGGGCAACGTGTAGAATCGTTTGTCGTTGAGGCAAGAAGAGTAGGAGGTAGCTGGGAAAAAGTGGCAGAAGGCACTACTATTGGTTATAAGCGTCTTTTGCGTTTTAACACCGTAACTGCTCAAGAAATACGACTTGTTATCAAGCAAACACGTGGTAAGGTATATTTATCAGAGTTTGGCTTATATATGGAATAAACCATTTTTCTTCTTAAGCGCATTATTTTGTAAGTGGCAAAACTACTATATATAGTAGTTTTAATTATATAAAAAACCTCCTTAGAGTCGTCTAAAATTTGCTCTAAGGAGGTTTTCTTTTATATTAGCTCTATGCTATAATAACGTCTTCATTTACAAATAATACTTTATTTATAGAGCTTGAAACCGTTAAGAAAGGAATTTTCTTTTACTTTATCAAAGCGTTCTATAGTATCAATGTGTAAGTACTTAAGTTTAATAGGTTTTACAAAAACAATAGACCAAACTTCGTTTTCGGTAGTAGGTTTCTTCTTTAAAGTAGCTACTCCTAATTTTTCCATCTTATTTTCGTCTGTGCCACCATAGATTTCGAGACGAGAAGGTACAAAGTTTGCTACATTTTGTCCTTGTATTGTTAGTGGTAAAATATACTCAAAGCCTGCAACCTCTTGTTCTTTTGCTAATTTTACTTTAAGCATGCCATACCCATAACTGAGGAATAGATATATAGACCCATCTTTAAATAAGCCATTTTCATTTTGTATATAATCAGTACCATAATATTCGTTAGGTATGGTATAGTCAGTTACAGGTATTAATGTTTTACCATCTAAAGTTCCGGCAGAGTTAATATAGCTTTGCTCTTTAGTAACGTTCCATACATAATGATTATATTGCTTACTTATCCTTGTACCGTCATTAGGCACTATAGTGAATGCTATACGTCCATCTTTCTGCATGTCGAGCAGCGATTTTGATGTTTTGTTAAGTGTTATAACAACATCTTTAGACGAGGTTTCACCTTGCTTTATTGTAACGGTCTTTGTCGAGAAGTTTACCGCATCTTCACCTAAAGAAGTAACACCTTTCTTTGTAGCGAGCTTACTGTTATCTACCTTAATATTAAAAGTAAGGTCTTTATCTGCTGTTGCTGTTAGGCGAACTTTAAACTTTAGGTCCTCTTTAGGTACTTCTAACATCTTAGTACCTACTATTTGGGTAAAGTTGATATAGCTTTCCTTGCCAAGATTGTCTATGAAAGCTATAGCCGAATAGTCTTCTTTCTCTTCAGGATATAACCCGCTTCCCACTTCTGGTTCGCTTTGGCACGATACTAAGAAAGGCATTAGGGCAGTGGCTACTAATATTGTTGTTTTTGAAAATAGTTTCATGAGATATTTTTTATAGGTTATTAGTTATTATGTCCATCTATACGAACATCTTTAGTCCATGTTATAGCAGTAGGAACAGTAGCAGGTTTACCATGCCCTGTAGCATCTTTAAACTCTTGTCCCTCTCCTTCGTTTAGTTTCCAGTAAGCCTCTAAGCCAGGACTTGTTGGGTCGCAAGAGTACATATTATTAGCAATTTCCGATTTAGAACGTGCTTTAGTCCATAAACGAAGTTCGCTAACCATAACATTTGCTTTAAGATAATCCTGATTACCAAACTGTGCATGATCACTAAGATATACTACCTTACCGGGTAAGTCCATAGAGTTGTCTAATGTGCCGTTAACATATAGATATAACTTTGTCCCTTGACATACAAAGGCTAAGTGGTACCATGTGTTAGACTTAAAGAGCATATTGCTATTCATCTGTGTACCTTGTGTCTTTACCTGTAAGCGATTACCCTCTATAGGAGCATCTCCGAAACGTGTATATATCTCTCCGTCTTTACCTGCTGGTGCCCAGCAGCCAAAGAGGGTCTGGTTGTTAAGCTCGCCTACACGAGTGCCAAGCATGCTGATGTTTACGTTCATCTCGAGAGTCCACTCCTTAAGTGAAAGCTCTTTTCTAAAGTTTAGCTTAATGTTGCTACTGCTGTTAATAGTAGGAACAGCCTGATATACTACTTGGTCTAAAATATATACCATAGTGCTACCAGAGGTAAGTACCTGCTCAGCACCATCTTTAGCCTTTAGCTTGAACGCTATAGCATACTTCTTTCCGCTATCTTTTAAAGCCTTTGAAAGTGGTTTTATGGTAAGGATAGCTGGTTGTGAAGTAACTTTCCCTTTGCCCACGGTAATTTCAGAAGCCGATAAGCTATAACTACCTTCTGGTAAAAAGGTGTAGCTTGTCTCGTTATGCTTGTTAAAAGCGTTTAGAGCTTCAGGGTCAGGAGTTAGCTCGAAAGAGCTGTTTTGCTGAGCTATGTCTGAAAGGCGCACACTGATGTTTTGTGTAACAGCTTTCTGTCCTAATGTTATCTTTGTAGAAGAATTACCACTTGTGGCTGTCTGTGCTATATATGCTTGATGTGTCAATTCAGAATATTCTGCATTATTGCAAGAAGAAAAAGCCACAGTGCCCATTATTAAGCCACCTAAAACGTATTTTGGTAGATAATTTTTCATTTTCTTTTCTTATTAATCGTTATTTAATAATAGGGTTCATTATATTAATAGCTTTGCGCAAATATGGGTAAGTAATAGAGTTTTTAGGTCCATACTCATACTCCATGTGGAAAGTACCTACACCACCTTTTCTATAAGTCTTACCATCGTAGGTAGGCTCCCATTGTGCAAAACCCCATAGAGATGGCATTGTTTTACCATGAGGGGCTCTAAAAGTCACACCACCTGAGCTTGCGTAGCGTTCAAAGTTCTCACATACTATAATTTTTTTAGCAATCTCTTCCACTTTAAGAGTTCCTTTAAAATGTCCTATTTGTGAAGATACTCTGCTATCTAATCCCGAATTAGAGCTATTACCGTATGCCTGTAGGATAAAATAGTCGAAATAGCTACCTAAAGAAGCAAGGAATGCGTGAGGCTCTCCATCTACTACTAACATCTTCTTTGTACCCGATTTAGGACCTATGCGTTTAGCTAAAGTTTCTACAAAGGTAGTCATTATCTTTGGGTTTGTCCAAAGCTCACGATCAGTAGCAAAGGGCTGTGCATAGCTTGGCTCTGCATCTATATCGAAACCATCGTAGTTATATTTATAAATGGTGTCGCATATAGCGTTAGCATACTTCTTTGTAGCTTCTAACTGTGAAGCCTCGTCATTTTTCCAGCCCCAAAACTCATGTCTCCACTGCTTAAAGGTCATGCCTGCCTTGCGCTTATCTTCAGGAATTTCTGGCGTTATCTGGTCGCCAATGTCAAACACTAAGAAGCATATAAGAGCCTTTGTTCCTTTTTTCTCTTGTACATAACGAAGATCCTTTAGCTGGGCAGCAGAAGGATTTTTCCAGTTACCCCATAGAGAAACGAAGTCTGTACTATCTGGAAGTCCTGCAAGCGAATTTTCTAACGACGCACCGCTACCTGTCCAGTTACCAAACCACCCAAAAGATACCTCATGATCGGTAGCTTTATATTTGCGTAGCTGAGCATAATAAGCCTCACTTCTGTTAGTGGTTGTAAGATCAGTAGGGTTTTTAGGTTCTGTCTCAGTCCAGTCACTACATGCTGTAAAGGCTGTAGTGGTTATAGCTGTGAGTAATATTGTCTTGAATAAATTTTTCATCTTTTTATTTTCAATCTATTTAATTTCACAATATATTATTTTTGCCACCACATTTTAGCTTCATAGTTGTCTTGTCCTCCACGAAGCATTTTTACGGCTTTTTCGTAATTGTTTTTGTTTTGGGTAATTTCATCATGTGCAAAAGGTATGCGGTTAGGCACCTGTAGGGTAGAGCCTGTAGACTGTGCTACTGGGAACACCTTAGGATATCCAGTTCTGCGAAGCTCGCACCAGCCTTCTTGCCCGTCAGGATAAAGAGCTATCCATTTCTGTGTTATTAAGCGTTCCATCTTTTCTTCTTCAGTAGCGTTATTGTTCCATTTAATGGTAATAGTGCTTACAGCACTGGCATTAGCACCATAGCCTCCTGCAGCGTCTACATAGTCGGCTTGCTTTAAGGTGTTGTTATTGATATAATCGTCAGCACCTTTAGCTCCCCACTGCTCAAATGATAGGCGAATAGCTTCGTTATAAAGCTCCTCTACAGAGCCTCCCATGCCAGCCCAGTTAGCTAATGCTCCCTCAGCGCGGCAGAAAGCCATCTCTGAAGCAGAAAGCCATACGCCACGAGTATCTTTTGTTACGTTAGCAGAAGAGTATAGCTTAACAGCCACAGCTTTGTTACCTATCTTAGCACCTACACGACAGCCTATAACAGGGCGTGCGCCTTGTGTAGCAGTAGCATTAAAATATTTCATAAGTCGAGGATCTTTATATCCAGTCATATAGCTCTCTATGTCGGCAGCAGCACGTGTATCACCCCATTCTACAGATGTTTTATATAATCCGTTAGGTGAGTATTCTATGGTACAGTTGTCTTCATTTTTAGTAATAACCCCATCTTTTACAGCTTGTTCGCCTATCTTTTTAGCAAGTTCAGGAGCTACAAAGCGCATACGTATAGCCATACGTAGCTTTAAAGAGTTAGCATATTTTTCCCACTTAGCACAGTTGCCTTTATACACCTTATCATATTCTTCTGCCACAGTGAGGTTAGGCTTTATAAGTAATAAAGGTTTTATAATGCTGGTAGCCTCATCAAGGTCTTTTATAAGCGATTTGTATACATCTTCTTGAGATGAGTAAGCATTAGGATTGTCCTTAACTGCTCCTATCTGAAGAGGTCCGTACATATCTGTAAGACGTAAGAAGTTAGCTGCACGCATAATCAAAGCTAAAGCATACATTACCCCTTGCTTGTTAGTAAGGCGTGCTATTGCTTTAAAAGCAGATACTGTTTTAGGTTGAGAGTCTTTATAAGGATAGCTTACCCAGCCGTCAGGAGCATTAAATTTAGCAAAGTTTTTCTCTGCAAAACTGTTATTAGCGTATGTAAAAAAGCGTCCTAAGGTGTTACCTATTAAGTCTTGATTCATCTGATAGGTATTTTCCTGTTCTGGGAACGACTCGTTTTCCATTTGCACAATAAAAGATGAGGTTGTATAGTTATCTCTGTTAAGCTCTTCTGAAGATAGACATTCTCCCGGACGGTTCTCTTCTTGGAAGCCTTCTGTGCATGAAGATAACGTATAAATCATAGTAGAAGCCATTATACATGGTACAATACTTCTTTTTATGTAATTCTTGTTCATTTTAATTATTTATTAGGATACAAGATTGTTTTAGAATTGTAGTTTAATATTAAAGCCTAAAGAACGCAGACTTGGCTGCATAAAGTAGTCGAAGCCTTGGTAATATGTTCCTGTAGAGGCTGTAGATTCAGGGTCGAAAGGAGCTTTATTGTAAAGCATTAATAGGTTGTTAGCGTTTATACCAAGAGTTAGCTCTGCGCCACCTAACCACTTACGAGGGAAGGTGTAAGAAGCATGAAGCTCTTGAATGCGAGCATTTGTAGCACTATAAATATATTCAGACCATATAGGGTTGTCGCCACCTACAATGCTATAATAGTTTTGTGCGCTGATAACACCATTATTAACAGATATGCCTCCGTTATCTCTTGCTATCTCTGTGCGTTTAGAAACACCGTAAGAGTCCATTATAGCCTGTGTTTGAGACATTACTATACCTCCTAAGCGGGCTGTAATAACGAAGCCAAGGTTAAACCCTTTGTAAGTGAAATCGTTAGAGAAACCAATATTACCCTTTGGAAGCACTGACCCTCTGTAAGAAGGGTTAGTAAGGTTAACCTGAGCTATATTGCCGTCTTGCACAGCTATATTGCCATCGGCATCGCGCTTAAAGTCGGTAGTCATGTAGATATCTCCCATAGTACCACCTTTTTTAAGTATTACCTCGGCACCCTTTAAGCCACCTTGTCTGATAGTTTCTTTAGGATCTTCAAGCAAGTCGATAATCTTGTTTTGGTTAGCACTGTAAGTAACATTAGAGTTCCATGTAAAGTTGCCCCACTTATGGTTATAGCCTAAAGAAAGCTCTATACCACGATTGCGCACATTACCTGTCTGCACATACTCGTTAGTATAACCTTCACCACCTGTAATAGGACGCAAGAAGGTTTGATTCATTGTGTTAGACTGGTATAAGGTTAAGTCTAATGTAAGGTTGTTATTAAAGAATCGGGCTGTAAGACCTGCCTCCCAAGAGTTTGTTCGCTCTGGCTTAAAGTTGTTTGGGAACTTATAAGTTACAGTAGCATACGACTGTGAAGCTGGATTATAGCCATATCGCCAAGGAGATGTGATATTAGGCGAAATAGCCGAACCTACTGATGCCCATGAAGCACGTACCTTCATATAGTTAATAAATTCTGGCATTTTAGCCATTTGTGATATTACTGCCGGCATACCTACAGAAGGGTAGAAGAAAGAAGGATTGTCTGTATTGTCTAAAGCAGAGTCCCAATCGTTTCTACCTGTAAGCGTCATATATAGCATACTCTTCCAGCCAAGCTCAACGTTAGCAAATATAGAGTTGATACGATGCTTGTTACCATAATATATAGGGCGGTTGTCGTTTGTAGGTTTGCCATAATCTATAGCATGAGGAGTAAAGATATTAGAAGGTGCCTTTAGTCCTCCTTGAAATCCTGATACAGAGTAAGCTGTACGAGAGAAAGAAGTACCAATGTTAGCACCAATGCTATAATTGCCCAATGTTTTGTTAATGTTGAGCATTAAGTCTCCATAGATAGAGTTGTCATCTACGTTATCATAGCCATAGTAGCCATATTTAGAATGAGCAAACAAAGTAGTGGTAGAAGCATAACGCTTATCATCTTGGAAAGTCTTAGCATCGTCCCAACGTAAACGGCCAGTAACATCTAAATAGTTTGTTATCTTATATTTAACGTTACCGCTTACCATATAACGATTGCGCTTGTTCTGTCTAACCATTCTGTTAGCCACCCAATAAGGGTTCTGCATGCTTAAAGCATCACCATAACCCCAGTTCTGAACGTGTATACCACGCGAAGGATCGTAAAGCTCAAATGTGCGAATAGCATCAAAGCTCTCACCTCGTGGGAAAAGATAAACAGAGGTTAGAGGGTTGAAATACTGACCTTGAGCCATTAAGTTGCGGTCTACCTCACGAACATAATTAAAATTGAAATCAACGGTCAACTTATCATTCAGCATAGAAGTAGTATTACGGAATGTAAAGTTATAACGGTCGTACTTGTTGTTAGGGATTATACCTTTAGCATTTGTTGTACCAAGAGAAAGGTATGTCTGATTCTTTTCAGTACCAGCCGTTAAAGAAACGTTGTTCTGGATATTAGCACCTGTATTAAAAAACTTTTTAGGCTCGTAATTGCCATAAGGAGAACCTGTAGCAGCACCCCATGACCTGTTATCTTCAGGAGCATTGATATACTTGTTTTGGAACTCTGGCATTACGAAAGGATTAGCAAACTGAGAGCTGTTACTTATAGTAACCTTAACCTTTCCTTTCTTACCTTTTTTAGTAGTAATCATGATAACACCTTGAGCAGCAGCAGAACCATATAGAGCAGCAGCAGCAGGGCCAGAAAGAACGCTTATCGATTCGATATCTTCAGGGTTGATGTCTGCTATACCCTCGCTACCAGGCTGTGAAGCATAGAAACCACCATCTATAGCACCATTGCTTGTGTTAGTAACAGGCACACCATCTATTACATATAAAGCCTGATTGCTTTTAGTAATACTCTTAGGACCACGCATTACCACACGAGTAGCACCACCCATACCAGCAGAAGAAGCATTGATATTAACACCTGCTACCTTTCCTGAAAGAGAGTTCATAAAGTTAGTACTCTTTACATTGGTAACCTTATCACCACCCACTTTCTGCACATTGTACGAAAGAGCTTTTTCCGAACGCTTAATACCAAGAGCAGTTACTACTACCTCATCTATAGCTGTTGCTTCAGGAGCAAGCTTTATGTTAAGCGTAGTAGCACCATTAACAGCTATCTCCTGAGTCTTATACCCAATATAGCTAACTATCAGCGTAGAATTGGCTGGAATGTGGAGAACATACTTACCGTCAATGTCGGTTTGAGTACCTGTCTGAGTACCTTTCACGCGGATAGAGGCGCCTATAATAGGATCGCCTTTCTCATCAACTACACTACCAGCAACTTTTACTTTAGTGTTAACACCAAGAGCCTTTAGGCTTTCTGAAACATGTGAACCTCTACCATTTATAACCGTACTAACATAATTTGCTTTAGCAACGCTGGATACACCCACAACATTACTTGCAAACGCTGTTAAGCTACAACATGATAGAAACACACTAACTGGAAGGATCTTACCTTTTTGCATTAGTATAAAAATTTTATTAATAGAATTATTTACGTTATGATATTTCAGGCCGTTTTACTTTTTTCATTAAGACAGCCCTCTGATACCATCTTAGTAATTAAGCCTCCTTCTTATGGGAGATTTTTAGTTATTATTTCAGTGGCAAATTTAATACATATTTTTTGTTTGTAGAAATGATATTAAAAAGAAAACTCAAAATATAACAAAAATAAATGTTTTTTAATCTCTAACATATACTTCTACCTATTTATATATAGAGCGTATAGAATAAATAAAAGTATATTCATCTTATGCAAACTTGCTCTTTAGCATTAGATAGTTAAAGCTCGAGTAAAAATGAGCTTTTGCATATAAAACAACACGCTTTAAAGATTAATACCTTACTTCTTAATAAATAAAAAACATGGAACGAAAAACATTTTTAATTTATTTTACTCATAAAAATAAATTAAAAATAAAACAAAAATAATTTATTTTTCCTCCTGTTGCCTAATCTTTTTACATATAAAGAGCAGCCTTTTATAAACATAAAAATAACATATAGCTTCTTAAAAAAATAGCGCAGGTTGGCTTTTTTAGTGTGCATCTTTTTTGAAAAGGTTATTAAAGCTATACTTTCTTGGCTACAAAAAAAAGGACATAGCTAAAAAAAGCTATGCCCTAAAAATGTAATTCTTAAACAAATCTTTAAATATTAGTCTCTCATAACGCCTTCTATATAAAGGCGAACCATTTCAGTTTTACCATTGGTACGTACAGTAATACTCTTTTTAAACTTACCCGGGAACCTGTCTTTACCATTATAAATAACATCTATAGTACCTTTCTGACCTGGAGCTATAGGGCGTTTGTCATATTTAGGTATAGTGCAACCACAGCTTGCAACAACCTGATTAATAACTAAAGGAGCTGTACCTACGTTAGTAAACCTAAAAGTGGTTTTATGAATAGGAACACTTGTAGCAAAAGTTCCAAAGTTATGTGAAAGCTCTTCAAACTTTATTTCAGCTTGATTTTGTTGTGCCATAGCTGCGGAGATACCTAAGACAGCAAATAGCATCATAAGGACAATTTTCTTCATTTCTATTTTCCTTTCTTAATAGATTGATAAAACTTCTCTCTTTTACTTCTTAATATGATACAAAAGTATATATAAAGTTTAGTTCTCTGCAATATTTTTACATTAATTAGTAGAAAAGTGTACTTAAAGACTTAAATCTTTACTTATTTTTAATTATTAACATACTGATAATAATATTATTATATCTGTTTATATCAATCGCTATAATGCAAAGTTTTTTTATATCTTTCTTTTAGTTCAGCGTCTATATCTTCTAATGTTTTGCTATTAGTAAATCTCGATTTTAAAAACCTCCATAATACCCAGATAATTATCATTCCTATTACAGCAAGCAGATATTGTAATATAATGGATTTTATTATTTTATTAAATAGTGTTTCGCATATTACAAAACCTCCAATAAGCAAGGCGTAATCTATTAAACCCCAGCTATAATAAGACTTCTTAACAGCCTGATACTCTTCACTATTTAGGCGTATATGCTCTTTGTTTTCTTCCCAAAGCTTTTCAAATTCTTCTCTTGTCATTATCTTTATTTTTTAAAGGTAGTATTCTCTTATCTCATACCATAATAAGGTCAGTCATTATAGCATCACTTATATATAATCCTTTTCGAGTTATAAAATAGTTATTATCATGTTTTCCCATATTACCATTTTCTATATATGGGGCAGCGTTTGTTAAGAAATATGTTTTATATTTTTCATCAAAGCCATCTATATTTAGCCCCTCTTTAGTACGTAAAGCAGTTACGATAGAGTCGTTATAATGAGTATTATCATCTATAATTTCCTCTTCATAAGCATGATAGTCATGCTCTATGGCATTAACATATTTATTAATGTCGGCATAGTTCCAGCGCCGGCATCTAAGGTTATATGAATGGGCAGCAGCTCCAACACCAATATATGGTACATTATGCCAATAAGAGCTATTGTGTAGAGAGCGAAAACCATGTTTTGCAAAGTTGCTTATTTCATATTGCTCGTACCCAGCTATTTCTAACCTGTCTATAAGCTCTTCGTACATATTTCTATATTGTTCTTCTCCTATTTGTGTTATCTTATGGTGTTTCAGCATAGCATAAAGCGGTGTACCTTCTTCGTACATCAAGCTATAAGCAGATATATGTTCTACGTTAAGAGATATAGCTTTCTTGATATCATCTATCCATTCTTCTTGCGTTTGCTTAGGAAATCCAAACATAAGATCTATAGAGATATTATTTATTCCTATATTTCTTAACAACCTGACAGCTTCTAATATTTTGTTAGAACTATGCCTTCGGTGAATAAATTTTAATCTTTCATCATTAAAAGTTTGCACTCCCATAGATATTCTGTTTACAGGCAAGGTGCTAAGAGCCTGTACAAAATTCGGGGTAACATCTTCAGGATTACATTCTATGGTAATTTCTTTTGGCAGCGAGGGGCGTACTTCTGGTTGTTGTAAGAAAGTTTTATTTATTTGGTTAAATATCTGATTAAGCTCTTCAGGTGATAGTTGCGATGGTGTGCCACCACCTAAATAAATAGTATTTAGTATTGCCTTGTGCTTACTCATTTCTTTACATACAGCATTAATATATCTTTGCCTTATTGTTTTACCATGTTCTATCTTGTTGACATTCTGTGTAAGTGAGGAATAGAAGCCACAATATATACATCTGCTCTCACAAAAAGGTATATGGATATAAAGCCCTGTCATTTATTTCTTTTCTATATATAGTATGTAATAAAGTAAGTGTTTTTGCAAATTTACTAAATTGCATTAAATTTTTATTATTTATTTCTTTTATTTTTTGGTTCTTTCATGTAAAATGTATAATTTAGACGGCGGGTATATTTTAGATTTACAATATGTAGATTTTATATATAAAACCTGATAATTTAACATTTTACTAACTACTTAAACCAATCTTTTATGCGTATTTATCAAACAAACGAAATTAAAAACATTGCTCTTGTTGGCAGTGCGGGTAGCGGCAAGACTACACTTGCCGAGAGTATGTTATTTGAGGCTTCTGTTATTAAGCGGCGTGGCACAATAGAGGGCAAAAATACTGTTAGCGATTATTTTCCTGTAGAGCAAGAGTATGGATACTCTGTGTTTCCTACGATACTTCATGCGGAATGGAATAATAAGAAACTAAATATAATAGACTGTCCGGGTAGCGACGATTTTATTGGTGGTGCTATAACAGCTTTAAACGTAACCGACGAAGCTGTTATTCTCATTAATGGGCAGTATGGCCCTGAGGTGGGTACGCAAAATATCTTCCGTTATACAGAGAAGCTAAAAAAGCCCGTAATATTTTTGATTAATCACTTAGATTCTGATAAGTGCAACTTTGATAATATTATTACTACTATGCGTGATATTTATGGCTCAAAGTGTGTACAAATACAGTATCCAATAGAGACTGGAGATAATTTTAATAGTCTTATTGATGTGCTTACTATGAAGAGATATACTTGGAAGGCTGAAGGTGGCGAACCTACTATAGATGATATTCCTAAAGAGGAGCTGGACAAGGCATTAGAACTGCACAAGATCTTAGTAGAAGCAGCTGCAGAGAATGATGAACATTTAATGGAAAAATTCTTTGAAGAAGAACAGCTTTCAGAGGACGATCTTCGCACAGGTATTCGCAAGGGGCTGGTAACACGTTCTATCTTCCCTGTTTTTTGTGTATGTGCAGGTAAGGATATGGGTGTAAGAAGACTTATGGAGTTTTTAGGCAACGTGGTACCTTTTGTAGATGAGATGCCTAAGATTCACAACACACGAGGCGAGGAAGTGCAGCCTAATTCGGCTAATGCCACCTCTATTTATTTCTTTAAAACAGGTATGGAACCTCATATTGGCGAGGTGTCTTATTTTAAAGTTATGAGTGGAAGTGTTAAAGCTGGCGACGATTTAATAAATGCTGATCGTGGTTCTAAAGAGCGTTTAGGTCAGATATATGTTTGTGCTGGAGCTAATCGTGTTGCGGTAGATAAGCTAAATGCTGGAGATATAGGTTGTACTGTAAAGCTGAAAGATGTTAAGACAGGTAACACCTTAAATGGTAAGGGCTGTGATTATCGTTTCGATTTTATTAAGTATCCTAACTCTAAATACTCTCGTGCCATAGAAGCTAAAAACTCTTCCGACACAGAGAAGCTTATGGCAGCTTTGGTAAAGATGCATCAAGAAGATCCTACATGGGTAGTAGAGCAGAGCAAGGAGCTGCGACAGGTTATAGTACATGGGCAAGGAGAATTTCATCTACGCACGTTAAAGTGGCGATTAGAAAATAATGAGAAGCTGCATGTCGATTATAAGGAGCCACGCATTCCTTATCGTGAAACGATAACTAAGCAGGCTAAGGCTGAATATAGGCACAAGAAGCAAAGTGGTGGAGCAGGGCAGTTTGGTGAGGTTCATTTAATAATAGAGCCTTATGCTGAAGGTATGCCAGAGCCAACGGGTTATAAGTTTGACGGGCAAGAGTTTAAGCTTAATATAAAAAGTAAAGAAGAAAAGACTTTACCTTGGGGAGGAAAACTTGTCTTTATCAATTCTGTTGTAGGTGGTGCTATTGATACTCGCTTTATGCCTGCGATATTAAAAGGTGTTATGGACTGTATGGAAAAAGGTCCTTTAACAGGTAGCTATGCGCGCGATGTTCGCGTTGTAGTATATGATGGCAAGATGCACCCTGTTGATTCTAATGAGCTTTCATTTACATTAGCTGCTAAACATGCCTTTTCAGATGCCTTTAAATGTGCAGGACCTAAGATCTTAGAGCCTATAAACGATTTAGAAGTGTTTGTTCCTGACGATTATCTTGGTGATGTTATGAGCGATCTTCAAAGTCGCCGTGCTCTCATTATGGGAATGGATTCGGAGGCTGGCTATCAGAAATTGCAAGCAAAGATACCTTTAAAGGAGTTGTCTTCTTATAGCACCACGTTAAGTTCTATTACAGGAGGGCGTGCAAGTTTTATTACAAAATTCTCCAGTTACGAGCTTGTTCCTAATGACATTCAGGAACGTTTAATTTCAGCTCATGCAAAAGAAGAGTCGGAAGAATAAGACAAATATCATTAATATTATAACTTAAAAAATAATTATAAAAAGGGTTGGATTCTTTTAATGGTAATCCAACCCTTATATAAAAATGGAAAAGAATATTTTATTCTTAAAGTGAAGGTATTGTAATTTCTCCTGCTATCGACTTGTTCATATATGCTCTTATTGTTTCTGTATCGGTACATGTTGCATATAAAAACATTAGTTTTGTCAAAGCTGCTTCCACAGTACTATCATAACCACTTATTACGCCTGCATCTTTTAGCTGATAGCCAGTATCATAACGACTCATCTCTACCTGCCCGCTAATACATTGACTGATATTAACTATAGTAACACCTCTTGCTGTAGCTTTTTTAAAAAGTTTTATTAACCATGGCTGTTGTGGAGCATTACCACTTCCATAAGATCTCATTACTATACCATGAAGGCAAGGTAAGTCAAGAATATGATCGAAAATACCTTCTTTTATACCAGGAAATAAAGACAGAATAATAACATTATTATCTAATGTGGTATGTGGCGACATAGGTAGGTCGTAATCAGGGGTAAGAATATTATGTGTGTTGAATTTAAATTTTACTCCTGCTTCACATAGGTGTGGATAATTAAAAGAATTGAAAGCATTAAATTCTTCAGCATTTTGCTTGGTAGATCTGTTGCCACGAAGAAGATGCCCACTAAAGTATATAGCTACCTCTGGCACTATAGGTCTGCCATTAGGATAATAAGAAGATGCAAGCTCTATACTTGTCATGAGGTTTTCTTTTCCATCAGTTCTTAATTGTCCTATAGGCAATTGTGAGCCTGTTAGAATGATAGGTTTGGTAAGATTTTCAAACATATATGAAAGTGCAGATGCTGTGTATGACATTGTATCTGTACCATGCAAGATAACAAAGCCATCATACATTTCATATTTTGTAGCAATAATACTTACCAATTTCCCCCAAAAAGCAGGATTCATATCAGAAGAGTCTATGACGGGGACAAATTGATAGGTATCAATGTCAGTAGATATTTGCTCAAATTCAGGTAAGTTTTCTACCAGATGGTTAAAGTCGAGTGGCTCTAAAGCTCCAGTTTTTGGGTTCATTCCCATTCCTATCGTTCCACCAGTGTAGATTAGTAATACTTTATTTGTCCTTTGCATAATCTTATAGTTTGTTTCTGCAAAAGTAATAATTTATTCTATAATAACATGATGAGAAGTATAAAAGTACTTTGTTAGCTTGTGGTTATGGAAAATTAATAGTATTTTTGCAACGAATTATGATTTGATATTAGATTTTGTACTACTATTAATATGAAAAAATTTATTTATACTTTAGTAATTGTTGCTGTTATTGCAATTATGTATAGTTGCGGATCGAGTAAAGGTGTAACATATTTAACTAATATAGATTCTATAAGTTTGGCACCATCAAGAGGTCTTTATGATGCAAAGATAATGCCAAAAGACTTATTATCTATAGGAGTATTTACTATAAATCCTGCGGCTTCAGCTCCTTTTAATATAAGTGGACAGCAGGGTACGGGTAGTTTAGGCTCTTCTTCTAATAAGGGTTCTTATTTGGTAAGTAATGAAGGCTTTATTAATTTTCCTATTATAGGTAAAGTACATGTTTCAGGGCTCACCAAGACGGAGTGTGAGGATCTTCTTAAAAGCAAGATACAGCCTTATTTAGCTCGTACAGAGAATCCTGTAGTTACGGTAATGATGGCAAGCTATCATGTTACAGTAACAGGAGAAGTTGGTAGTCCGGGTGTTATTCCTGTTGCAACAGAAAAGATAAATATAATGGAAGCATTGGCTCAAGCTGGCGATTTAACATTATATGGCAAGCGCGATAATATTATGCTTATTCGTGAAGATGCTGCTGGTGAAAAGCATGTAGTACGTTTAAATTTGAATGATGCTAATATAATAAACTCTCCTTATTATTATCTTCAGCAAAATGATATTGTTTATGTAGAGCCAAATAAGGCTAAGGCTAAGGGGTCTAACCAAGGTCCTACATCAAAGGAATGGATGACATATACCGGTTTTGGTTTAGGTCTGCTAACAACGGTTATAGCTTTACTAAAATAAATAATTATATTTAGAATAATTTTATGTGTGGTATTGTAGGATACTTAGGAAAAAAACGCGAGGCATATCCTATCCTTATAAAGGGTTTAAAAAGGTTAGAATATAGAGGATATGATAGTGCAGGTGTAGCTTTGATAAACAATCATGATGCTCTTAATGTTTTTAAAACAAAAGGAAAGGTATCTGATCTTGAAGCGTTTTGTGAGGATAAGGATATTTCAGGTTCTATAGGTATTGCTCATACTCGTTGGGCTACTCATGGCGAGCCGTCTTCTACAAATGCACACCCACATTATTCCCAATCGAAAAATTTGGCTATTATTCATAATGGAATCATTGAAAATTATGCAGAGATAAAGCACAATCTTCAAGATAAAGGTGTAAAGTTTCGCTCAGATACTGATACGGAAGTGCTTATACAGCTTATAGAGTACATTCAGATAAAAAAGAAGTTAGATCTTCTTACTTCAGTACAAATAGCTTTACGTCAGGTAATAGGCGCATATGCTATAGCTATTATAGACAAATCGCATCCAGATGTTATTATAGCTGCTCGCAAACAAAGTCCTTTAGTAATAGGAATGGGTGAAGACGAGTTCTTTTTAGGTTCTGATGCCAGTCCTATAATAGAGTATACCGACAAGGTTGTCTACCTTGATGATGAGAACATAGCAGTGATGAAGCTTGGTGAACCTTTAAAAGTAGTAAGTATTCTTAACGAAAAGCTTTCACCAGAGATAAAGACAGTAGATATAGAGTTAGGTCAAATAGAAAAGGGTGGCTATTCCCACTTTATGCTTAAAGAGATTTTTGAGCAACCTGCATGCTTGACTAACTGTATGCGTGGTCGCATAAATATTGAGCATAATAATGTTACTTTAAGTGCTTTGATAGATCATCGAGAGCAGTTGCTCAGTGCAAAAAGGATAATAATAGTAGCTTGTGGTACAAGTTGGCACGCAGGTCTGATAGGTAAACAAACTATAGAAACATTTTGCAGAATTCCTGTTGATGTGGAATATGCAAGTGAGTTTCGTTATCGTAATCCTGTTGTTACTTCTGATGATGTTGTCATAGCCCTTTCACAAAGTGGAGAAACAGCTGATACGTTAGCAGCTGTAGAATTAGCAAAGTCGAAAGGAGCTTTTATATATGGCATTTGTAATGCTATAGGTTCAAGTATAGCGCGTGCAACTGATACCGGTACTTATATACATGTAGGCCCTGAGATAGGGGTAGCCTCTACAAAGGCTTTTACAGGGCAGGTAACAGTGTTAACAATGTTTGCACTATCATTGGCTTATATAAAAGGGTCTATGAAATGTACTGAATATGTAAAGATAGTTGAAGAGCTATCTAATATACCTTCAAAAATAGAAGAAGTATTAAAAGTAAATGATCAGGTGGCTGATTTAGCACGCATCTTCACTTATGCAAGAAATTTTCTTTACCTTGGGCGAGGTTTTACTTATCCTGTAGCCTTAGAAGGAGCTTTGAAGTTGAAGGAAATTTCATACATTCATGCAGAGGGGTATCCTGCTGCAGAAATGAAACATGGCCCTATAGCTTTAATAGATTCTGACATGCCTGTAGTTACCATTGCTACTCATAATGTAATGTATGAAAAAGTTCGCAGCAATATCCAAGAAATAAAAGCGCGGCAGGGTTATGTTATAGCTTTGGTCTCTAAAGGAGATACTACTATATCTAAGATAGCTGACGCTGTTATAGAGCTTCCTGATACTTTAGAGTGTTTAGAGCCTTTAGTAGCAACAATACCCTTACAGTTGTTAGCTTATCACATAGCAGTCTGTAAAGGAAAGGATGTAGATCAGCCAAGAAACTTAGCAAAGTCGGTTACCGTTGAATAACGGTTTACTGACTTTTATTTTATATATAATTATAAATAAAGAATATTATTTTTTTAGATGGACAAAAACATTCATGAAGACTGTGGTGTTGCGGTAATACGGCTGCTTAAACCTCTAAAGTACTATCAAAAGAAATATGGTACATGGATGTATGCGCTTAACAAGCTTTACCTTATGATGGAAAAGCAGCATAATCGTGGACAAGAAGGAGCAGGTATTGCTTCTGTAAAGCTTTCATCTCTTCCGGGTAGTGAATATATGTTTAGAGAGAGGGCAGAGGGGAAAAACGCTGTAAGCAATATTTTTAAGAATTTACATAATCTTTATAAGGACTATTCTCATGATGAACTAAATGATATTCCTTTTGTTGAAAAGAATATTCCCTTTGCAGGTGAATTGTATATGGGTCATCTTAGATATTCTACTACAGGTAAGAGTGGGCTTTCTTATGTTCATCCTTTTTTGCGTAGAAATAATTGGAAAGCAAAGAATTTAAGTATGTGTGGCAATTTCAATATGACCAATATTGAAGAGGTTTTTCAAAAACTTACAGCTCAGGGACAATGTCCACGCATTTATAGCGATACTTATATTCTTTTAGAGCTGATGGGGCATAGATTAGACAGGGAAGTAGAGCGAAATTTTGTTATAGCTAAAGAGAACGGTTTAGAAGGACAGGATATTACTAATTATATAGAAGACAACTTAGATGTAAGCAATGTCCTTAAAACTACAATGAAACATTTTGATGGAGGTTATGTTATTTGCGGTATGACAGGTTCTGGTGAGATGTTCTCTATGCGCGATCCGTGGGGAATACGACCTGCCTTCTATTATAAAAACGACGAGATAGTAGTACTTGCAAGTGAGCGTCCTGTGCTCCAAACAACCTTCGACTTAGAATGTGAGAATATAAAAGAATTAATGCCCGGACAAGCTTTAATAGTAAATAGGGTAGGAGAGTGTTCTTTACAACAAATTATTGAATCAAAGAATATTTCAGCATGTTCTTTTGAACGCATATATTTTTCTCGTGGATCAGATAGAGATATTTATAATGAACGTGAAAAATTAGGTCAGCAATTAGCTCCTAAAGTGTTAGAAAAAGTAGATTATGATTATGAGCATGCAGTTCTTTCATATATTCCTAATACTGCAGAAGTAGCTTTCTATGGCTTATTACATGGCTGTAAGCAATGGTTAAATAAGGAAAAAGTAAAGCAATTAGCTAACATGAAGCCTTATGCACCATTAGAAGATTATATAAAAATAGTAAATCAAGATATACGTACCGAAAAAGTAGCTTGGAAAGATATTAAGTTGCGCACCTTTATTACAGAAGGTAATTCTCGTAAAGATCTTGCTTCTCATGTTTATGATGTTACCTATTCGTGTATAGTACCATATATTGACAACTTAGTAGTAATAGACGATTCTATTGTGCGAGGCACTACTCTTAAAGAAAGCATTCTTAGGATGTTAGATCGTATTCATCCAAAGAAGATAGTAATAGTATCGAGTGCTCCACAGATACGATACCCTGACTATTATGGTATAGATATGCCACATTTGGAAGAGTTTTGTGTGTTTCAGGCAACAATAAAACTTATAAAAGAGCAAAAAATGGAGCATATATTAAAAGAAGTATATGAGGCTTGTAAAGTAGAAGTAAAAAAAGAACTTACTGACGAAATACAAAACCCTGTTCGTGCTATCTATGCTCCTTTTACAGTAGAAGAGATTAATCAAAAACTTGTGGAAATGCTTCGACCTGAAGGTATGACAACTCCTGTAGAACTTATTTTTCAAAGTATAGAGGGATTACATAAAGCAATACCTAACCATAAAGGTGATTGGTATTTTACTGGTAATTATCCTACATCAGGTGGAATGCGGTTAGTAAACCATTCTTTTATTAAATTTTATGAGAATAATTATTCTATAAGTAAAGAAGACAACAAGTTGTTATAAAACTATAAAAAATTATACTATAATAAATAATGAGGAAAGTAACTTTAGTTTTAAGTGATGGCTCTAAATTTCACGGAGAGTCTTTTGGTTATGAAGCTCCTGTAGCTGGTGAGGTTGTTTTCAATACAGCTATGATGGGGTATCCTGAAAGTTTGACAGATCCATCTTATGCAGGACAGTTATTAACTATGACGTTCCCACTTGTAGGTAATTATGGTGTACCTGCTTTTACTTTTGAAAAAAATGGTTTACCCACTTTTATGGAAAGTAATAAAATATATGTATCCGCTATTATAGTTTCTAATTATAGTGAGCAGCCATCACACTGGAATTCATCTGAAAGTCTTTCAGATTGGTTAAAGCGTGAGAAAGTGCCAGGTATAACAGGAATAGATACTCGTGAACTTACAAAAGTATTGCGTGAGCATGGAGTTATGATGGGAAAAATTTTGTTTGACGACGAACCTAATAATATTCCAGAAGCCGATTATGAAGGAGTAAATTTTGTAGATCGTGTGTCTACTAAAAAGATAATCCATTATAATGAAGGAGCTGGTAAGAAAGTTGTTTTAGTAGATTGTGGCGTAAAAGCAAATATTATTAGAAGTCTTATTAATCGTGGAGTAGAGGTTATACGAGTACCTTGGAATTATGATTATAGTAATATGGAATATGATGGCCTTTTCTTAGGTAATGGTCCTGGGGATCCTGACATGTGTAATGATGCAGTGAATATAATTCGCAAGCATATTAATAATAGTACAAAACCTATTTGTGGCATCTGTATGGGTAACCAGCTACTTTCTAAGGCTGCAGGAGCAACTATTTATAAATTAAAATATGGGCATCGTGGTCATAACCAACCTGTAAGAATGGTTGGTACAAACAAGTGTTATATAACTTCTCAAAATCATGGTTATGCTGTAGATGCATCTACTCTTGATAAAGAATGGGAAGAACTATTTGTAAATATGAATGATGGTAGTAATGAAGGTATACGTCATACTAAAAACCCATGGTTCACAGCACAATTTCACCCAGAGGCTTGTTCTGGCCCTGTAGATACTTATTTTATGTTTGATAAATTTGTAGAAACTTTGAAGTAATGAAAGACGAATCAATAAAAAAAGTCCTGCTACTTGGCTCAGGCGCATTAAAGATAGGTGAGGCTGGAGAGTTTGACTATTCTGGCTCACAAGCATTAAAAGCATTGCGTGAAGAAGGTATTTCTACAGTGCTTATAAATCCTAATATAGCAACAGTGCAAACATCAGAAGGTGTTGCCGACCAGATTTATTATCTACCTGTTCAGCCTTATTTTGTAGAGCGTGTAATAGAAAAGGAAAAGCCTGATGGGATACTTTTGTCATTCGGAGGGCAAACAGCTCTGAATTGTGGTGTAGAATTAGAGCGTTCTGGCATTCTTAAAAAACATAATGTACGTGTCTTAGGTACACCTGTAGGTGCAATAATGAACACAGAAGATCGTGAACTTTTTGTAGAACGACTTTATGAGATAGAAGTAAAAACTATTAAAAGTGAAGCTTGCGAAAATATCAATCAGGCGCGTCATGCTGCTACGATATTAGGTTATCCTGTTATAGTGCGTGCAGCATATGCCTTAGGAGGCTTAGGTAGTGGTTTTGCTGATAATGAGCAAGAACTCAATAAATTATGCGAAAAGGCTTTTTCTTTTTCTCCTCAGGTTTTGGTAGAAAAAAGCTTAAAAGGCTGGAAAGAGATAGAATATGAAGTGGTACGAGATCGCTATGATAACTGTATTACTGTTTGCAATATGGAAAATTTTGATCCGCTTGGTATTCATACAGGAGAATCTATTGTTGTAGCTCCTTCGCAAACTCTTACCAATACAGAATATCATAAACTTCGTGCCTTATCTATTAAGATAGTTCGTCATATAGGTATAGTGGGAGAGTGTAATGTTCAATATGCTTTTGATCCGGAAAGTGAAGATTACAGAGTTATCGAGGTTAACGCACGTCTTTCTCGTTCATCAGCCCTTGCTAGTAAAGCTACAGGTTATCCGTTAGCTTTTGTAGCAGCAAAATTAGGTTTAGGATATGGTTTGTTCGAACTTAAAAACTCTGTTACTAAGACAACATCAGCTTTCTTTGAACCAGCACTTGACTATGTAGTATGTAAAATACCACGATGGGATTTAAGTAAATTTCGAGGAGTAGATAAGGAATTAGGCTCGAGTATGAAGTCTGTAGGTGAAGTTATGTCTATAGGTCGCAACTTTGAAGAAGCTATTCAAAAAGGTCTTCGTATGATAGGGCAGGGCATGCATGGCTTTGTAGAAAATAAAGAATTACAGATAGATGATATAGCTGCAGCTCTTCATGAACCTACAGATAAACGTATATTTGTTATATCAAAAGCCTTTCATAAGGGGTATACTGTAGATAAAATACATGATCTTACTAAAATAGATAAATGGTTTCTTTACAAATTAAAGCATATTATAGATATTGATGAAAAACTTAAAAAGAGTAATATCAATACTATTGACAAAGAACTACTTTTAGAGGCAAAAATAAATGGATTTACCGATTTTCAAATAGCCCGAGCTATTGGTTTAGAGAATGATAGTCCAAATATGCATAAAGCTATGATGATAGTACGTCGTCATAGAAAAGCTCTTGGAATAATACCTGTAGTAAAACAAATTGATACTTTAGCTGCAGAATATCCTGCTCAAACCAATTATCTTTATGTAACTTATTCTGGCGTAGCTTCTGATATAACTTTTGACGATAAACGTAAAAGTATCATTGTACTTGGTTCTGGGGCTTATCGTATAGGTAGTTCTGTAGAATTTGATTGGTGTGGAGTACAAGCTCTAAATACTATTCGTAAACAAAACTATCGCTCTATAATGATCAATTATAATCCAGAAACAGTATCTACTGATTATGATATGTGCGATCGTCTTTATTTCGATGAGCTAACATTTGAACGTGTTATGGATATCATAGACATGGAAATGCCTTATGGTATTATAGTATCGACTGGTGGACAGATACCTAATAATCTTGCAATGTATTTAGATGAGGAAAATGTCCCTATTCTTGGAACCTCTGCTCATGACATTGATAATGCAGAAGATCGTGCAAAGTTCTCATCTATGCTTACTAACTATGGTATAAATCAGCCAGAATGGAGTGCACTTAACAGTATGGATGATATTCAGAAGTTTGTAGATCGTGTAGGTTTTCCTGTACTTGTTCGTCCATCGTATGTGTTATCGGGTGCGGCTATGAATATATGTTCAAATAATGATGAACTTGTACGCTTTTTACAATTAGCAGCGAATGTTAGTGAAGATCACCCAGTGGTGGTTAGCAAGTTTATAGAAAATGCAAAAGAAATAGAAATGGATGCTGTGGCTAAAGATGGTGAAATTTTAGCCTATGCTATTTCAGAACATATAGAATTTGCTGGAGTTCACTCTGGTGATGCTACTATACAATTCCCTCCTCAGAAACTATATGTAGAAACAGTGCGACGCATAAAGCGCGTAAGTAAGCAAATAGCTAAAGCTTTACATATCAATGGTCCTTTTAACATTCAGTTTATGGCACGTGATAATGATATATTAGTTATTGAATGTAACTTGCGAGCAAGTCGTTCTTTTCCTTTTGTAAGTAAAGTGTTAAAAATAAATCTCATAGATCTTGCTACAAAAGTAATGCTTGGAGTTCCGGTTGAGAAACCAAATAAAAATCTTTTCGATCTCGATTACGTAGGTATCAAAGCCTCACAATTTTCGTTTAACAGACTTCAAAAGGCAGATCCTGTATTAGGCGTTGATATGAGCTCTACAGGAGAGGTTGGCTGCATTGGAGAAGATACATCTACAGCTCTTCTTAAGAGTATGCTTTCCGTAGGTCATCGTATACCTAAAAAGACTGTATTGTTATCTACAGGTGGAGCTAAACAAAAAGCTGAAATGCTTGATGCTGCGAAAATTTTAATTCAAAATGGGTATAAATTATATGCTACCAGTGGTACTTCCAAGTATCTTACAGAAAATAATATACCTAACACCCTTGTGTATTGGCCTTCTGATAAGGGAGCATATCCGCAAGCTCTAGACCTTTTGCATGAAAAGAAAATAGATATGGTAGTTAATATCCCCAAGGATCTAACTCCTCGAGAACTTACAAATGGATATAAAATACGACGTGCAGCTATTGATCTTAATGTTCCACTTATAACAAATAGTCGTCTTGCAAGTGCATTTATTCAAGCTTTTTGCACTGTAAAACTTGAAGATATAGATATAAAAGCATGGGGAGAGTATTAAATATTAATTTTAACTTGTTTAAGTGTAATGGATAATTTGGTAAGCAGAAAAAGCTCCAAATATTTATAATAGACAAATTGATAGGCTGGCTATTTTACCAGCCTATTTTGTTATATATTTTACTAATTGTACTATTTCTAAGGGAGTTGGTATAATAAGTATGTAAAAAAAAAGGAGGTAAACATCTATTATTAGTGTTTACCTCCTACTTTTAATAGTAAGCCTAAGCTTTATGCTTTTTATTCAGCAGCTTGCTCCTCTGTGGGAGCTGACTCTTCAGCTGCAGCTTGTGCAGCTTGAGCCTTTTTCTCTGCTACCTTTTTAGCAATTGCTTCTTTGACTTTCTTTTCTTCTTCAAGGTTCTTTGCTGCAGCAGCCTTTTTCTCTTCAGCTGCTTTCTTTTCTGCAGCTTCAGTAGCATTAGTCTTAGCTTGCTTCCAAGCATCAAACTTCTTTTCAGCAGTAGCTTCATCAAAAGCACCTTTCTTTACTCCACCGCGCAAATGTTTCATTAAATAAACACCTTCTCCTTTGAGAATGTTACGAACAGTGTCTGTAGGCTGAGCACCTGTTTCTACCCAATAAAGAGCCCGTTCGAAATTCAAATCTACAGTAGCAGGATTGGTGTTAGGATTATAAGTACCAATCTTTTCAGTAAATTTACCATCACGTGGTGCACGAACGTCAGCGATAACAATACTATAAAAAGCATAGCTTTTACGACCGCCACGTTGCAATCTGATTTTTGTTGCCATTTAATTTTTATTTTAAAGGTTTGAATTTTTAATGCTATTAGCCCGTAATAGCTCTGCAAAATTACAATAATTTAGCTGAATAAACAAGAAGATCAATATTTTAATTAATATAAAATCATATTTTCATTCTATAGTATAATATCTTTAACGTATATAGGCGGTTGGCTTCCAAAAGGCTGCATAGCATTTATAAAATAAATATATTGAAAATATGATAGACTATTTATATGAATATCTTTACTAATAATAAAATTATTATTAAGTAGATATTGACGCATTGTGCCATATAAAAGCGGATGAGCTGGTGTAAAAAGTCCATTACTGTTTTGCAATATTATATTAGCATAAGCACTATCTGTAAGAAACCCATTCTTTATTATAATAATATCATCAGTATTTGCATTGTGCAATAATGAATCCAGTTCTGTACGATTAGCATACTTATATTGGTAATTTATATTATTATTAATAATTAATTTTACAGTTTTGCGAATCTTAATAGTATATGGTATGAATTTAATTTCTTGTATCTTTTTATCATATACTATCCTGCATTTGAATACACCTTCTTTATAAGGATATGGTATTTTTATAGAAGAAAGATCTATTTTTTCATTATAATATGCTCTTAAAGTATTATTTACACGTTGTTGATGTAAATCTATATGTTGTAAAACCCCATTAACAAGACGTATTGTTTCTAAGAATTGTATCATATGATTGTAAGATATTATACTTTCATTCTATATGAGTTACTGTAATCTGCCTACCTTTAGTAGAAAAACTAATGTTATATTTTCCTCCTTTTTTATCTTTGTGAATATATGAGATATAAGCATCTTTTATTTTCCAACAAGTATCTTTTAGTGCATTTTTTTGTATTTGAGCTATAAATTTTTTATTTAGTATAGTATCAAGAGTAAGTATTGCTGTATAATTACCACTAGCAATATTTTCTTCATCTTCAGCAAGACTTAGAGTATCAGGTATAAAAACATTCTCTTTAGTAATACTATATTTGGGAAAATCCAATGAAGTAATATTTTTTAAATTTATATTAATATGATTTTTCGTTTTAATAGGAATAAATTTTGAAGCTTCTACGGTATCAGACAGAGGTATAGATGAAGTTATTTTTTTACGATTAAATATAATAATCAGTAATATAAAAATAACTAAAATAAGTAGTGATGAACTTATAGATTTTTTCTTCATGTCATAATTGTATATTTGAAATATTTAATGATAGATAAAATAGATATTTTTATCTAAGTTTTTTTAGTTAATTCATAAAGTTTTCTTTTCGCCTCAGGGTTATCTGGATATAATTCAAGTGCTTTTTTATAATTGTTTATAGCAGCTTCTTTAACACCCTCATACTCACAATCTTTCCCCATAAGTACATATTCCATAGAAAGCTTTTTAAGCAGTATTTCCTTATTCTGACGCTCTTTCTTTAACAATTCAAGCTCATTGTGCAAAAGGTTTATTATATTTAATTTTCTTCGTATATATCTTTGGATATTAGGACGCTCTATATCATATCTACTATGAATGGCCTTAAAAAAATTTTTAAGAAAGCTATCAAAATCCCTTTTGTTAAAATCTTTTATAGCATCAACATATTCACGATCAGCTTTACTTTGCTTTAAAACCTGTGATATAATTTTGTTATTATTGAAATGACTTGCAAAATTGGAAACTTCGTTACATACAAAAACTTCATTACGACTAAGTGGCGTTTTAAGAGTGATGCCTTCTAAAGAAGTACAACGTGAAAGGGCAACATATGCTTGTCCGCCAGCAAATACTCCATCACTAAAATCAATATTAACGTTATTAAAGGTGAGTCCTTGACTTTTATGAATAGTTATAGCCCAAGCCAGTTTAATAGGGAACTGTTTATAAGTGCCTATTTGCTCTTCTTCTATTTTTCTCTCTTTCTCATTAAACGTATAATGTACATTTTCCCATAGCTCACGTTGAACTTGTACTTCCTTTCCTTCTTCAACTATAACATATATTAACCCTTCTTCCTCATTAATGCCACTTATTATGCCTAATGTACCATTAACCCATTGATGATCTATATCATTTTTTATAAACATAATATGAGCTCCCTCTTTAATATTAAGTTCTATAGGAGTTGGAAGACTATTATCAGGAAACTCTCCTTTTATTTCACCAATAAAACTTGTAGGTGAACCAGAAAGCTTATTTAATTCCTCTTTGTTAATCCAATCTACTGTATCTCTTTTAGAAGAAAGAGTGATGGTAAAAGAAGATTTATCTTTAGAAGAATGTGAAAACGAAAAAGTTTTAACTCTTGAATTAATTATTTTAAAATCGTTTTCTGTGGCATTATTTGTTCGAAAATGATCAAGAATGGATATAAACTTCGGATCTGATTGACGATACACCTTATTAAGTTCGATACTTATTAGAGGATATTCACGAAAAATCTTAGCGTTGAAAAAGAAATTATTCGAGTAATAAGATTGCAAAAGGCGACGATCTTCTTCTTTAACAACAGGCTCAAGTTGATAAATATCACCCACTAGAAGAAGTTGCTTACCCCCAAAAGGTTCACGCATATTATGTGTATATACACGAAGCACTTTATCAATAAAATCTATTATATCTGCACGAACCATACTTATTTCATCAATAATAATAAGTTCTATCTCACGCAGAAGTTTTACTTTATCACTATTATATTTTAAAGTATTACGCAGCTGACTAACAGAATAACGCTGATCGTTAGGAAGAAGAGGGTGAAAAGGTAATTTAAAAAAGCTATGTAAAGTACTCCCACCAACATTTATAGCCGCAATGCCTGTAGGCGCAAGTATAATACATTTTTTTTTAGTAGTTTGAGCAATATAGCGTAAGAATGTGGATTTACCAGTACCTGCTCTTCCTGTTAAAAATAAAGAGTTATGCGTGAATTGAATAATTTGAAGAGCATTTTGCAATTCAGGATTATCCAAATCAATATCCAATATTGTTTTGCTTTTTAAATGTTCTTTACCCATTTTCTTTTTATATAATTATTAGGCCATAAAGAAAAAGTAAAATAAACAGATATATTTCTTTTTATCGTCTTACCATTTATTTTCCCAACTCATATAATATTTGTTAATTGTTTGCAGTAGATAAATTGACTTTTAAAACAAAGATTATAATAATATATATATTGTTACTATCCAAATTTAAAGTTTCTCTACTTTTGGTTTTTTAAGTTGTTTTATATTCGATTCTTCTATTGTTGATGAATTTTGCCTTTCTGGTGATGAGTTATGTTGTTCACCTTTAGAAGAAGTGGGCGACTCTGAAGTATTAGGATTATCTTCTATTTTATCTATATTATCCTCATCTTCTTCGTCTTGATTTTGCCGTTGCAAACGAGTAGTTCTAAGACTATCATAATCTACTTTTTTACGCTTTGGAATATAACGGGTACAAAAATATGCGGTAGAATCAATTCCCTCATCAGGATCAAGGTGCCATTTTGTATGATACTTTATGAAACGTCTATCACGCATAAGGCTATAAATAAATTCTCCACAAATAGGTAATGCTGTTTTTGATCCTTGTCCAAGTGCACCTGTGCGGAAATGTATACTACGATATTCTCCTCCTACCCAAGCACCTATTACGAGTTTCGGACTTACTGCCATATACCAGGCATCAGAGTGATTATTAGTTGTTCCAGTTTTACCTCCCCAGTCTGTATCATTAAAAATATAATTCTTAAGCGTCCGACTTGTTCCATTAGGATCAGTTAAAGTAGCCTTAAGCATTAATTGCATTAAATAGGCACTTTTATATGGAATAGCCTGAGTATGATTGCGCGGAGCCACATAAACTTCATTACCATCTTTATCTAAAATACGTGTAATGACAATAGGATCTCTATGTTCACCATAATTAGCTACAGTACTATAAGCATCTGTCATCTCTAATAAGTTAACATCACTTGCTCCTAAAGCTAATGAAGGCTCGTCATCTAAAGGACTCTTAATACCCATATCCTGAGCAGTATGAATAATATTCTTTATACCCATTTCTTGTCCAAGACGAACAGCTATGGAATTAATGCTTTTAGCAAAAGCAAGATGAAGCGGTATTGAATCACCCGAAAAACGTCCATTAGCATTTGAAGGCCTCCACGTTTGCATCAACCCTGTTTTCTTATCTATTACTTGCATTGATATATATTCATCTCGACGTTTATCACAAGGAGTTAATCCTTGGTTCATAGCTTCAGAATAAACAAATAATTTAAAAGTAGAACCAGGTTGTCGCTCTGCTATCACTTTATCATACTTCCATGTATTAAAGTCAACATCACCAACCCATGCCCGAACAGCTCTTGTATCTGGTTCCATTGCTACCATAGAACAATGCATAAAACGAACCATATATCTGATAGAATCCATTGAAGACATTCGTTTTTCTATTATACCTTTATCATAATCAAATAATTTTACATTATGAGGCTTATTGAGGTAATATAAGACACTATCCCTATTGTTAGGATATTTTTGAACAAGA
This sequence comes from Prevotella amnii CRIS 21A-A, assembly GCF_000177355.1. Classification (NCBI taxonomy): domain Bacteria; kingdom Pseudomonadati; phylum Bacteroidota; class Bacteroidia; order Bacteroidales; family Prevotellaceae; genus Prevotella; species Prevotella amnii. The sequence goes on along the minus strand of NZ_ADFQ01000051.1, from coordinate 92,166 downwards.
TGTTTATAAAAAGGCTGTCGCTCTGCAATACTTTCTATAAACCCTGGAATGACATTTCCTTTCTCATCTCTCCATGGATCTTGATTTCCCCAATGCTGTTCAAACTCTTTTTGAATACGTTTCATCTGCTTACGAACAGCATCTTCTGCCATTTTTTGCATACGCGTATCAATAGTTGTATATATTTTTAACCCACTACTATATAGATCATAACCATTATCTTTACACCAATTTTCGAGATAATGGGCTACATATCCTCTAAAATACTGTGCTTTTCCAGCATAATTTTCTTCTACATGTATGTTAAGTTTTATAGGAAGTTTTATAAGTGCGGCATATTTATCGCGACTCAAAACATTATGTGTAACCATGTTATATAAAACAGTGTTGCGTCGCTTTAATGATTTTTTAGGATGGAGTAGTGGGCTATAATATGTAGTAGCCTTTAGCATTCCTACTAATGTAGCCACTTGGTCTGTAGTAAGATTAGCAGGATTAGTATCATAATAAGTGCGTGCAGCAGTTTTGATACCATAAGCATTATTACCAAAATCAACAGTATTAGCGTACATTGTAAGAATCTCTTTCTTGGAATATATCATTTCAAGCTTAATCGCTATTATCCACTCCTTGCTCTTCATTATGAGCATACGAATACCAGGTATATGTCCTAAAAATCCTGTAGAATATTGTGTACGTACGCGAAACATATTCTTAGCTAATTGTTGCGTAATGGTAGAAGCACCACGTGCATCACTACGAGTAATGGCATCTTTTAAAGCACCACCAATACCCATAAAATCAATACCATGATGGCTATAAAAACGTTCATCTTCAGTACTTATAAGTGCTTTCCAAAAAATAGGATTAACATCTTTATATTTAACAGGGGTTCTGTTTTCTTTAAAATATTTACCTATTAGTACAGAGTCGGAACTATATATTTCTGAAGCAGCATATGTAGGTGGAGTTCTTATTTCAAAAAAACCCGGAGATTTTCCAAATAAACCTAAGAAATTTATATCTACCATTCCTAAAAATAAGAAAATGGAGACAATTAATGACATAAAAACTAATGCAATTTTTGTATACCAAGCCCTATCTTTATATAGGTGTACATACCATGAAAAAAAGATCAAAAATCCTCTGATAGTTTTTTTTATAAAAATAAAAAATCTCTTCATATTATAAAGTGTAACACTATAAGTTTATTAATTACAAAGGTAATTATTATCTTAGTGTATTTAGTTTTTGGGTAATATAATTTAAGATTCCTTCAATATTATATGGAGTAAACCATTGTATTTCATTATCTTTATTAAGCCATGTTAGTTGTTTTCGTGCATATCGCCGACTATTACTTTGTATTTTAAATATAGTTTCATCAAGTGTTGTTAATCCATCTACATATTGAAACATTTCTTTATATCCAACAGTATTGAGCGAATTTAAATATCGATAAGGATAAACTCTTAATACTTCTTTTTCTAATCCATCATCTATCATCTTTAAAACACGTTGATTAATACGGTTGTAAAGCTCTTCACGCTCTCTATTTAATCCTATCTTAATAATATTAAAAGATCTTTTTTTTATAACATTTGTACGAAATGAAGAATAAGTTTTTCCAGTTTGAAAACATATTTCTAAAGCATGAAGTACGCGACGTTGATTTTTTTTATCAACAATAGAATAATATTCAGGATCCAAATAATATAATTCTTTACAAAGATTATCTAGTCCTTCTTGAGCTAAACGAACAATTAAAGATTTACGTATTTGTGGTAATACTGTAGGGATTTCATCTATTCCTTTACATACAGCATCTATATACATCATAGACCCTCCTGATAAAATAGTAATAGGGTCTAATGTTTGCTTCATATATTGAATAACATCATGTTCATATTTACTTGCAGAATAATAATCTGTTAGTTTTAAGTTTCCTACAAAGAGATGTTTAACTCTTGCTTGCTGAATAGGAGTAGGAGCCGCTGTACCTATTGGTATTTCGGAAAATAGTTGACGAGAATCAGCATTAAGAATGATAGCTTTAAAATATTCTGCTATCTGAATAGTTGTTTCTGTTTTACCAACTCCTGTGGGACCAGTAATTACTATTAATGTCTTTTTTTTCAAGTTTCTATTGCCGAATTATTCCACGTTCTGAATTAATTACAAAATCGATAATATACTGTATCTCATCTGTTATATCCATCGTATCCTTTATTTTTTGAATATTTTCATCTTTGGTACCAGTACTATATATTAAGCGATAAGCATTATGAATGGCTGTTATTTCATCATTACTATACCCCCTACGACGTAACCCTACGAGATTGATACCACAATATCTTACGGGGTCTTTACCTGCAATAATAAAAGGGGGAATATCTTGAGAAAAACGGCTACCTCCTTGCACCATTACCCCTCCACCAATATGACAAAATTGATGACAAAGAACAGCAGCCGAAATTATTGCACCATCATCAATAGTAACTTCTCCTGCAAATTTAGTGGAATTTCCTATTATACAATTAGATCCTATCTGACAATCATGGGCAATATGCATATTTTCCATTAAAAGATTATTACTACCAACAATTGTAGTTCCTTTAGAAGCTGTTCCTCTTGAAATAGTTACATTTTCGCGTATAGAATTATTATCCCCTATTTCACAAATGGTGTCTTCACCATTAAACTTTAAATCTTGTGGTTTAGTAGAAATACTTGCTCCGGCAAGTATTTCATTACCATTGCCTATACGTGCTCCATAATTAATAGTTACACTGTTTTGTAAATTGTTATTATTACCAATTATTGTATTACTATCAATATAACAAAACGGACCAATTATATTGTTATCACCAAGTTTTGCATCTGGGTGTATAAAAGCTAATGGACTAATTTTATTCATAGTAAGTATATAAAATTTAATTACTTGTTTTTTATAATTTGAGCTGTAAAAGATGCCTCTGTTACGACATTATCTCCAACAAAGGCATATCCTTTCATAGAACTTATACCATGCCTAACTGGTGCTAAAAGTTCAACTTTAAAAAGTAAAGTATCTCCAGGAACTACTTTTTGACGGAATTTAACATCATTTATTCTTAAGAAATATGTAGACCAACGTTCAGGCTCTTCTAATTGTGAAAGAACCAATAGTCCACCACATTGCGCCATAGCTTCGACCTGTAAAACTCCAGGCATAACAGGTTCACTTGGGAAATGACCTTGAAAGAAAGGTTCATCACTTGATATATTCTTTAATCCAACAATAGTAGTGGACCCCATTGAAATGATTTTATCTATAAGCTGCATTGGATATCTATGAGGCAGTAACTCTTTTATACGTATATTATCCATTAACGGCTCTTTAGTTTGGTCATAATCAGGGGCTTGAATATCATGCTTTCTAAGCTCTTTACGCATGAGACGAGCAAACTTATTGTTTACAGTATGACCTGGACGCGTTGCTATTATCCTACCTTTAAGTGGTTTGCCTATTAAAGCCAAATCTCCTATTATATCAAGTAATTTATGACGAGTACATTCATTATCCCATTTTAAAGGTTTATGTTGAATATAACCAATATTATTAGCATCGATATGAGGAACATGAAGCAAATCAGCTAACTGGTCCAATTTTTCCTGTTCCAAATGTTGTTCGTATATAACAATAGCATTATCTAAATCTCCTCCTTTTATTAGATTAGCTTGAAGTAAAGGTAAAATATCACGTACAAATACAAAAGTACGAGCCGATGATATTTCTTCTTCAAACTGGGAAATACTATCCAGTGTAGCAAATTGGCTACTAATAAATTTCGATTTAAATGAACACATTGTTGTTATAGAGAAGTCGTTGTCTGGAAGAATAGTGATAATAGAATCACCATCTTTTATCTCTATTTTCTTACGAATAATATAATAGTCTTTTGCTGCATTTTGTTCACTTAAGCCAACTTCCTTAATTTTCTGAACATACATAGCCGCAGAACCATCAAGTATAGGAAACTCAGGACCATTAACTTGTATTAAGCAGTTATCAACACCCATTGCATATATAGCAGCCATAGCATGTTCTATTGTACTAATACGCATATTTCCTTTAACTAGAACAGTACCACGTTGAGTTTCTTCTACATATTCTGCGACTGCATTAATAATAGGGTGACCTTCTAAATCAATACGTTGTATTTTATATCCAGTATTTTCAGGAGCAGGATTGAAAGTTACTGTAAGATTTAAACCTGTGTGAAGCCCCTTTCCAAATAAGGAAAAACTACCTTTAAGAGTTTTCTGCTTTACTGTTTCCATTTATAAGTGTGTTATTTCTGTTTTTTTAATTTTTCTATTTCCTTTTGTAAAGCACTTAATTGCTTATACATTTCAGGTAACTGTTTAAAAATAGCTTGAGACTTAAAGTAATTACGTTGTGGCATAGGTGGAGTGCCTATTAATTGTTGATTATCTTTTAATTTGCCAGGTACTCCTGATTGTGCTCCTAAAAAGACTTTATTTCCTATAGTTATATGTCCAGAGATACCTACCTGTCCACCAAACATACACCATTCTCCTACTTTTGTAGAACCAGCAATACCTACCTGCGCACTCATTACAGTATTTGCACCTATATCATTATTATGAGCTATTTGTATAAGATTATCAAGCTTTACACCTTTATGAATATACGTACTTCCCATGGTTGCTCTATCTATACAAGTATTTGCACCTATTTCTACATTATCTTCAATAGTTACTATACCTATTTGTGGTATCTTATCATAGCAATTATTATCAAAATTAGGAGCAAAACCAAACCCATCAGCTCCTATAACGCTCCCAGAATGAATAATAATATTATTACTTAATTTACAATTATTGTAAATAGTAACATTAGGATATATAATACAATTATCACCCAAAGATGTTTCATCCATTATTGTTACATGTGGATATATCATTGTATTATCCCCTAATACAACATTATCACCAATATAAGCAAAAGCACCTATGTATACATTTTCACCAACTTTTGCTGTAGGAGATACAAATGCCAAAGGATCAATACCTTTCTTTTTAGGCTTCATCTTATCATATAGTTGTAAAAGCTTTGCTATGCAATCACGGGCATTATCTACTTTTATTAATGTAACATCAAATGGCCTATTTATTTCAATAGATTTATCTATTAAAACTACAGATGCCTTTGTTGTATAAAGATAATGAGTATATTTTGGATTAGATAAAAAAGAAATACTTCCTTTTTTACCTTCTTCTATTTTGCAGAAATCATTGATGATAACATTTTCATCTCCTTCAACCTGTCCTTGAATAAACTGTGCTATTTGTTTTGCAGAAAATTCCATGCTATATATTATAATTATTTATAATGCAAAGATAGATAAATTTTATTAAAATCATTGATAACATAAATAATATTTCATGATTTTTCTTAGAAATAGAATTAAGAATATAACTGTTCAAAGACAACTTTTTTGTGATATAATTTTATTATTATAAATATTACTACTATATTCGTAAGAAGTATTCAAAATATTTAAATAAAAGTTCATTAAACTATATATACAATATGCTCAAATCATATTTCTTAATTCTATATAATGCTTAAAGATCCATGAGTGACCTTTTGCTAAAAAATTTGTAAGTTCAGCAAAAATTAAAAGGAAAGCTATAGTCAAAATAATAAATATAAAACTAAAAATAAAAAAAATCCACAAATCTCCATTCTTATATTTTTCTTGTATCTTAATTAAAAAGAAAGAGGATCTAGCTACAATTTTTGATGTAGTCTTAGCTGCATCTTTTATTATCAAACTAGCTTGAGAAGATGTATTGGATATTTGTTTAGAAATGTAAATTGATTTATCTTGCTTAGTTTGTGATAAATCTTTTGAAGCTATAGCAAGTAATTTGCTTTTTACTTCTGGGATGTTTTCTTTTTGAGATTCTATTTTAGTAATATTTACCAATGGAACGACCTCTCTTGCTGTTGTATAAAAAGGAGCAGGCTTGTCGAAACTACATTCTAAGATAGCCCCACAATATGGACATCGAAATTTATTTTTACCATATTTTTGGGTTTCTGCAGCAAATATATTGCCACATGTTGAGCATTTTACTTTACATTTCATAATACTTACAAAAGTATAAAAAATAAATGAAAATTTAATCAGAACTATAAAAAATAGCATTCTTTATTAATATGTACCTTCCATATATAGTTTTTTCTGGAATATAGAATAAATTAAAAAAAGAACCATATTCTTATATATTAAGAATACAGTTCTATTTCTTATAAAATAGTAAAGACCTTAGCTTAACTTAAAATAAAGGTAATAAAAATAAAAGTAGAACTTAAAATACTTATCCCAATACCACTTAAGCCAAAATTATATATGATAATATATTTTATATAAGATATTGATTTGAAATACTTTCATTATTTACTACACGGCGTATTGTCTCAGCAAACATATCTGCAACAGAAATCTGCTTTACCTTGGAACAGCGATCAGTATAAGGTATAGAATCTGTAAAAACTATTTCGTCTAGAGAAGATGCTTCTACACGCTCGGTAGCAGGTCCTGACATTACACAATGAGAGGCAAGAGCACGAACGCTCGTAGCACCAGCTTCTTTCATTATATCTGCAGCTTTAGTAATGGTACCAGCAGTATCTACCATATCATCAACGATAACTACATTTTTATCCTTAACATCACCAATTATTTGCATAGTAGCAATAACATTTGCTCGTGCTCGTGTTTTGTTGCATAATACTAATGGGCAACCTAAATATTTAGCGTAAGTATTAGCACGTTTAGACCCCCCCACGTCAGGGCTTGCTATAACCAAATTATCAAGCTTTAAACTTTGTACATAAGGTAATAATACTCCACTAGCATAGAGATGATCTACAGGAACGTTAAAGAAACCTTGAATTTGATCTGCATGAAGATCCATAGTTATTAAACGATCAATACCTGAAACACTTAGAAGATCAGCTATTAACTTTGCACCAATACTTACACGTGGCTTATCCTTCCTATCTTGACGAGCCCAACCAAAATAAGGTACTACTGCTATAATCTGGCGGGCAGAAGCACGCTTAGCTGCATCTATCATTAACAAGAGTTCCATAAGATTATCAGAATTCGGAAAAGTGCTTTGTACTAAAAAAACATCCTTACCACGAATACTTTGCTCATACGAAACAACAAACTCACCATCAGAGAAGCGAGTCATAACTAAGTTTCCTAATGGACAACCTAAACTTGTGCATATTTTCTCTGCGAGATATCTCGTTTTTGTACCAGAGAAAACCAAAAAAGAGTTATTTTTACTCATTTTATTTATATTATATAAATGTAAAAGATTTGTTCTATATGCAATTTCTTTATATACTCATAAAAAGTCAAACAAAAAATATAATAATATAAAGAAAAGGAATGATATGTTTTTGAGAAAAGAATATATTCATAAATCTCCTCAAAGGAAAAATAATTCCCAATTTTTTCTCAATGCAATATGTGGATATAGTCATTACGACTAGCTTCATACCTTGATAATTTATTATACTAAAAATATAAACAATAGCAATATATATTTACTAAAAACTATTTTTATAATGCAAAGGTAAATATATTTTCCTGAAATTACAAATAAATGAGTATTTTTGCAATCATGAAGATAAACTCAACTACTTTTAAAGAGCTTACTAAACCTATGTATGTGCTCGAAGAAGATAAATTACGCAAGAATTTATCACTTATTGCAAATATTGCAAATAAAGCATCTGTGGAAATTATTTTAGCTTTTAAAGCATACGCTTTATGGAAAACTTTTCCTATTTTCAGAGAATATATTAATGCTACTACAGCTTCATCTTTAAACGAGGCTCGTTTAGGTTTAGAAGAATTTGGAACCCCTTGTCATACTTTTTCTCCTGCGTACACAGATTATGAGATAAAAGATATTGTAAAATGCTCCTCTCATCTTACTTTTAATTCTTTACAGCAGTATGAACGCTATCATTTAAAAGCAAGAGCTTATAATAAAAAAATCAGTCTCGGGATTCGAGTTAATCCTGAATATTCTGAAATAAAGACATTATTATATAACCCTTGCGCTCCTGGTACAAGATTTGGAATATTAGCAAAAAATATTCCTGAAAAATTGCCTTCAGATATAGAAGGATTTCACATTCATTGTCATTGTGAAAATGGAAGTGATGTTTTTGAACGAACATTAGCACACATAGAAGAAAAATTTGCTGTTTGGTTTTCACAATTAAAATGGATAAATTTTGGAGGTGGACATCTTATGACACACGCAAATTACAATATAGATAAGCTGATAAACATATTACAAGGCTTTCATAATCGTTATCCATGGTTAAAAGTGATTTTAGAACCTGGTAGTGCTTTTGGTTGGCAAGTAGGTACACTTGTATCGCAAGTAGTAGATATTATAGAAGATAGAGGATATCGTACAGCAATTCTTAATGTTAGTTTTACTGCCCATATGCCTGATTGCTTAGAAATGCCTTATAATCCTATTGTGCGTGGTGCAGAAACGCAACCTAATAGCGGAAAAACAACAGATCCTTTTACTTATAGATTAGGTGGAAATAGCTGCCTTAGTGGCGATTGGATGGGTAATTGGAAATTTGATCATAAACTACAAATCGGAGAAAATATTATTTTTGAGGATATGCTTCATTATACTACTGTAAAAACAAATACATTTAATGGAATTTCACACCCAGCAATAGCCTTACTTCATAGTAATAAAGATTTAGAAATACTTCGTACATATAGCTATGAAGATTATAGAGACAGAATGGATTAATGGCATATCTTTTGCTATAATATGATATGAGAATATTAATATACAAATATAGATTATTATGGCATTTATAGATTATTACAAAATACTTGGTGTAGACAAAAATATACCACAAAAAGATGTTAGAGCAGCTTATCGTAAACGTGCTAAACAATTTCATCCTGATTTGCACCCCAACGATGCCAAGGCTAAAGCTAAATTTCAAGCCTTAAACGAGGCATATGAAGTAATTGGAGATCCACAAAAAAGAGCACAATACGATAAATATGGAGAACAATGGAAAGATGTAGGCGGATTTTCAAACAGTAAAGATTCTGGATTTAATGAGTCTAGCAAAGATTATAGTAATCCTTTTGCTAACTTTGATTTTAGCACCTTTAACACTAGTAGGGGAGGGGGCTTTAGTAGCTTCTTTCAAGATCTATTTGGCAGTGGACGAATTAAGCAAGAGAACTATAGCTCTTCTATGTTTAGTGAAAATATGGCAAAACCAATAAATGGAAATATAGAACAGCAAGTTAACATTGATTTATTTACTGCTCTTTTAGGAGGTGATGTTATTATCAGATTACCAAATGGTAGGAAGGCTAAGCTAAAGATAAAAGAAGGTACACAGAATGGGACTAAAGTACGACTACGTGGAAAAGGAAAAAATATAGGTAATGGAATTATAGGAGATTTTATTATAACTTACCACATTAAGTTGCCTGAAAATCTTACAGAACATCAGAAAGAATTATTTTTGCGCGCTAAAAATGAAAAATAATAATTTCTCTTTTGAAATAAAATAGCTATTATACAATATATTTAATAATAGATTAATAATAACTATTTCATTTATGTAAAAGAGATCTTATTAGAGAGAAGTATAAATTGTTTATCTTTATTTAAGTAATAAAATTATGTTTCTCAACTTTTTATATATCATATATACGTTTTAATTGGTGAATCTAAGATAAAATGTGGATTATCTTTGTCACCATAATGTCTTTCATAAACAAATCCATTGTATTCGAATTTTAAAAGTTGAGAGATTGTATTTATTTTATTTTTAATAATATAATTAGCCATAGCACCACGACAACTTTTAGCATACATACTTATTATTTTAAGTTTAGAGCCTTTATTTATCATAAATAAAGGCTTAATTACATGCACTTCGCTTAATATTCGTTTCCAATCAAAAAGATGTTGGAATTCTTCTGTAGCTAGATGTAAGAGAATGCCATCATCTTTTTTTACTTTGTCTATTAAAAAGTCTGTAAGTAAAGGCTTCCAATATGCAAAAATATTAGAAAAATTAGTTGATTTTAAAACAACATTACCCTCTAAACGATAAGGATGAATATTATCTAAAGGGCGTAGTATACCATACAAAAAGCTTAATATAAATAAGTGCTTCTGTGCGTATATCAAGTTATCTGTAGTTAGAGAGTCAACCTTAAGACATTTATATACCTGTCCATAATAAGCAAAAATTGCTGGGAGACATGCATATTGGTTCATAAAGTCTTGATAACGCAATTTATTTTCTAAAGCTATATTTACACTACATTTTAATAAATTTGTTAATTCTTCTATAGTATATTCACTTAATTCTCTAGCAAAAGTTTGAGCCTCCTTTAAAAATATAGGAATAGAATTTATTGAAGCGGCTAAAGATGTTTCACTCTTCATAATTTTAGCTGAAGCTAATAGTATTTGCATAAAATTATCAGTATTTTAGTCCCATATTATAAAGTATAAAGCTATAAATATCTGCTTGTTCTTCTAATTGTTTTGACAAAGGTTTACCTCCGCCATGGCCTGCATTTGTATCTATACGTATAAGAGTAGGGGTTCTACCAGCATTTGCAGCCTGTAAAGCTGCAGCAAACTTGAAAGAATGAGCTGGTACAACACGATCGTCATGATCAGCTGTAGTTATAAGAGTAGCTGGATATGATATACCTTTTTTAATATTATGAAGAGGAGAGTATGATTTTAGGTATAAAAACATTTCTTTGGAGTCTGCACTTGTTCCATAATCGGAAGCCCAATTCCAACCTATAGTAAATTTATGATATCTAAGCATATCCATTACACCTACTTGCGGGATACATACTTTATAAAGCTCTGGACGTTGTGTCATACAAGCACCTATGAGTAATCCGCCATTAGAGCCTCCTTGAATAGCAAGTAAATTCTTATTAGTATATTTAGCTTTAATAAGATATTCTGCTGCAGATATAAAATCATTAAAGACATTTTGTTTATTCATCTTTGTGCCTGCAAGATGCCATGCTTCGCCAAATTCATTTCCACCACGTAAACATGCCATAGCATATATCCCCCCATTCTCAATAAAAGGTAGTCGAACAAAAGAAAATGAAGGAGTCAAAGAAATGCCAAAACCACCATATGCATAAAGAAGAAGAGGGTTTTTAGCATTGCGTTTTAATCCTTTTTTATAAGTTAAAAAAACGGGTACTTTTGTCCCATCCTTACTTGTAATATATATTTGTTCTGTAATAAATTTATTCTTATTAAACTTTATATTAGGTGCAGTATATATTTTGCTTGTATTTTTATTAATATCGTATTTGTAAATACTTGTAGGCTCTGTAAAAGATGTAAACGAATAAAATATCTCTGGTCGATAAAAATCGCCACTAAAACTAACACTTCCTAAACTAGGAAATTTTATTTCTCTAAGCAGCTTTCCATCGATTGAATATAAATAAGAATGACTACAGGCATCTTGTATATATGTGATAATTAATTGTTTATCTGCAAAAGTAACATCTTCTAAAACATTCTTACTTGCAGGGATAATAGTTTTCCATTCCGTTTTACTAAGATGATGAATATCAGTAACAACCAATTTGTTAGTTGGAGCTTTTTCATCTGTTAGTATATATATATTATCTCCAATTGTTTTAATAGGATTACATTGCACATCTAAATTAGCATTAATCTGAATAAATTGACTATCTTTTTGTTTAAGATTACGTACATAGAGCCCATTTCCCTGTCCAGCACCACTCTCTGTTAAAAACATCATCGTTTCATCTTCATTAATACTTACTGTATAAAAACGCATTGGATGCTCTGGATTTTGATAAAACAAAACATCATCAGACTGTGGAGTACCTATTTTGTGATAAAAAATCTTTTGAACAGAATTTATATTGCTTAAACCATTACCTTGTTTTGGACTATCATAAGCAGAATAATAAAACCCATCACCAAGCCATGAAGCATTAGAAAACTTAGCCCACTTTATATGATCCTTAAGAAGTTTACCTGTATTAGCATCTATAACATAGAATTCTTGCCAATCACTGCCATTACGAGAAATAGCATATGCAACATATTTTCCATTATTGGAAAAGTTTACACTTTTTAAAGCAACAGTACCATCTGTAGAAAATTTATTTGGATCAATAAATACTTGAGCATTTTTTTCATCATCTAACTTATCCATAACGTATAATACGCTTTGATTTTGTAGCCCATTATTAAGATAAAAGTACCATTTTTTTGTATGTTTATTATACCATGGAAAGGAATATTTCTCATAATTAGCAAGTTCCTTCATTCTTTTTAATATTTTCCCACGAAATGGTATCTTGGACATGTATCTTGAAGTTATACTATTTTCAGCCTTTACCCAATTAATAGTAGCTTTAGCAGTATCATTCTCTAATGGTCTATAAGGATCTAATACTTCGATGCCAAAATATTTATCCATAGTTTTATCAGATGGAGGTGTAGGATAATTAATCTTCTGAGCCATAAGAAAAGTAGGTGATATTAATGATATCATACCTATGATTATTTGTTTTTTCATAATATACTTTCTTTATACCATTTAAAAATATTATTTATGCCTTGTTCTATTTCTATTTTATGAGTCCACCCCAAACTATGCAATTTCGTTACATCTATAAGTTTTCGTGGAGTCCCATTTGGCTTTTTTATATCCCAAACTATATCTCCTTCAAACTTAATAACCTTTTTAATAAGATAAGCTAAAGACTTAATAGATATTTCTTTACCTGTACCTACATTTATATGGCAATTTCTAATTTCACCAAGAGAAAGAATAGCTCCTCCACGATTAGAACTATTGTTTCTATCTATAGCTCCATTTGTTTTTGTTCCATAAAAAGTACTTGAATATTTTTCTATTCCTATAATATCTTTAAAATCTACATTTAATAATATATGTACACTGGCATCTGCCATATCCTCGCTCCAAAGAAATTCACGCAGCGGACTGCCATCTCCCCAAAGTGTTACTTTATTATTTTCTATACCATAAAAAGATAATGCTTTTATTATACGCTCTTCAGAATTATTTCCATCTATATTTTCTTTACCTATAATATTTTCTAAGCTATTAACAGGTGTGATAGGACGTTTATCCATATCTTTACGAATGGCTTCCCAGTTATTATCATAAAGTAATTTTGCTAAATATATTTTACGTATAATTCCTGGAATGACATGTGAATTTTCAAGATGAAAATTGTCATTAGGACCATATAAATTAGTTGGCATTACTGCTATATAATTAGTTCCATATTGCAAATTATAGCTTTCACACATTTTTAGTCCTGCTATTTTAGCAATAGCATATTCTTCATTAGTATATTCTAATGGAGAAGTAAGCAGACTTTCCTCTTTAATAGGCTGTGGAGCATTTTTAGGATATATACATGTGCTACCTAGAAATAATAATTTCTTAACTTTGTTAATATAGGAACTTTCTATAACATTACATTGTATCTTCATGTTTTGCATGATGAAATCAGCTCTATACAATGAATTTGCTATAATACCTCCAACAAAAGCTGCAGCAAGAACTACAGCATCAGGCTTTTCTTTTTCAAAAAATTGAGCTACTGCTGATTGATTTGTTAGATCAAGCTCTTTATGACTTCGCCCTATAAGATTATTATATCCACGTGCTTTGAGATTTTTCCATATTGCTGATCCTACTAAGCCTTTGTGCCCAGCAATATAGATTTTTGCACTTTTATCCAACTCTGACATTTATTATATCTTACTTTACAATTCCCTTTTCCAAATATTCCTCTAAATTCGTACGCACTCTTTCTGCTACTCCTTCTGAAGCTACTTTTGCCATATCGCTATCTACCATAATATTTACAAGCTCCTCAAAAGAAGTACTATTAGGATTCCAACCCAATCTGTTTTTTGCTTTAGTTGGATCTCCTAAAAGATTAACAACGTCTGTAGGACGATAAAAATCTGGACTAACTTCTACTAATACTTTACCCGTATTTTTATCTATTCCTTTCTCTTCTAAACCTTTACCTTCAAATTTTAATTCTATGCCAACACGTTTAAAAGCATAATAACAAAACTCTCGTACACTATGCTGAACACCCGTTGCTATAACAAAGTCTTCTGGCTGCTTTTGTTGTAATATTAGCCACATACACTCAACATAATCTCTAGCATATCCCCAATCGCGAAGAGAACTAAGATTCCCTAAAAGCAGCTTATCTTGTTTGCCTTGTTTTATTCTAGCTGCAGCAAGTGTTATCTTTCTTGTTACAAAAGTTTCACCTCTACGTTCACTTTCATGATTAAATAAAATACCAGAACAGCAATACATATTATAAGCTTCACGATATTCTCTTACTATCCAAAAACCATACAACTTAGCTACTGCATATGGGCTATAAGGATGAAATGGAGTATTTTCATTTTGTGGTATTTCCTCAACTTTACCATAAAGCTCAGACGTAGAAGCTTGATAAATTTTACATCGTTGTGTAAGTCCTAATTGACGAACAGCTTCTAATATTCTTAAAACGCCAACAGCATCCACATCTGCGGTAAACTCTGGTGAATCAAAACTAACCTGGACATGACTTTGGGCTGCCAAATTATATATTTCTGTAGGCTTAACTTTACCAATAACCATTAATATACTCATTGAGTCGCTAAGGTCTGCATAATGTAGATGAAAATGAGGTTTACCTTCTAAATGGGCGATTCTTTCTCGAAAATCGACAGACGATCTGCGAATTGTGCCATGAACATCATAACCTTTAGATAATAACAATTCAGCTAAATATGATCCATCTTGTCCTGTTATACCAGCTATGAGAGCTACTTTATCCATAAATATACCTTAATTAAAAGTTTAAAATAATCTTTACTTCATGCAAAAATACAAAAGCTTTCCCGATTATACAAATAAAAAGAATCTGAGATATATAGTGCGAAATCAGTAAGCAAGGTAAAATTACAAAATGTGTTTAAAGAATTAGCACTTAGGTGTAGAAAAGTTTAATTTTTCTCTCCTTTTGTTTATTTCCAAAAGTTGCATTTCTTAATTGAACTTACGACTGACGGTTGAATCTACGGCTTTAGTTTTAAAACTATAAAAGTGCTATATTTAAAAAAAATAGCGTAATTTTGCATTCATAGATTTTCGTTTGGGATAAATATTTTTTAGAAGGCTTAATATATATAAAAAGAGTGGATTCATTAAGAAGAATTTTTAGAATAGGTATTGGTCCATCAAGTAGTCACACGATGGGGCCAAGACGTGCTGCTAAGATTTTTAGTAAAAAACATACTGATGCACATCGTTTTGAAGTAACATTATATGGGAGTTTGGCTGCAACAGGTAAAGGGCATATGACGGATATTGCGATTATAAAGCCTTTAGAGGTTATAGCTCCTGTAGACCTTAAATGGCTTCCTAAGACATTTTTACCTTATCACCCTAATGGTCTTTTATTTCGTTCATATGACGAGAACGATAATATTACCGATGAATGGACGGTGTATAGTGTAGGGGGAGGAGCTCTTTCGGAAGGTAAGGGCGAGAATGATATGTTTAAAAACAGTCCTGTTTACAAGCTCAACACTATAAAGGAAATTCAGCGATGGTGTGAATCTACCGGTAGAGGATATTGGGAATATGTAGACCAATGTGAGGATGAAGGCTTTTGGGATTATTTACGTGAGGTTTGGGCAGCTATGAAAGATTCTGTGGAAAGGGGATTGGATACAGAAGGAGCTTTACCCGGTCCATTAAAATTAGCACGTAAAGCATCTACTTATTATGTTAAAGCTCGCTCTTATAAAGCATCATTGCAGAGTAGGGGATTGGTGTATTCTTATGCATTAGCTGTCAGTGAGGAAAATGCGAGTGGAGGCACTATAGTTACAGCTCCCACTTGTGGTGCTTCAGGTGTGCTTCCTGCAGTATTGTACCATTTATCAAATGGTCATAATTTTACAGAAACTAAGATATTACATGCTTTAGCCACTGCGGGAATATTTGGTAATGTTGCCAAATATAATGCTTCTATCTCAGGTGCAGAGGTGGGTTGTCAAGGCGAGGTAGGTGTAGCTTGTGCCATGGCATCGGCAGCATCGTGTCAGCTTTTTGGAGGAAGTCCGGCACAGATAGAGTATGCAGCAGAAATGGGGTTAGAACATCATTTAGGAATGACCTGCGACCCTGTGTGTGGATTGGTGCAGATACCTTGTATAGAGCGTAATGCCTTTGCAGCTTGTCGTGCTTTAGATGCTCAGCTATATGCTACCTTTAGTGATGGAATGCATCATGTGTCATACGATCGTGTAATAGAGGTTATGAAGCAGACAGGTCATGATATACCATCTTTATATAAAGAAACAAGTACAGGAGGGTTAGCAAAAAATTATGAATATTAGTTTAAGAAAAAAGCTTAATAAGTAGTAAAAGAGAAGTGTCAAGCTTGTTTGTTATTCTCAAGTTTGACACTTTTCTTTTCTTTTTATATATAATAAAACTTATGCAAAAATGTTATAGAGATGTTTTATATATCTCATTTAGGTTTTTGCATGTATTTTTTTGTTGGAAATAGATGTCCTTTTTTAAAAACTTCTAACGATCTTTTTATAGTAGGATCATTTAAGTTGATAAACTGTATCCACGCTGTTTCGTCTAACATATTATATATTATGCGACTATTGATATAGTTTTCTAATAGCGAATGCGATTTTTTTATCATACGATTTCTACGCTTTAACCCATTCTTGTTAGCGTATGAAGCAAAATCCTCTACTAAGTTTTGTTTGTTAAGATAGTTAGCGAGTGAATGCATATTATTATATTTAGCCAGTATAGGGCGATATTTATCTGTATATTTGAAAGTATACTGAAGTATTAATCCGCTTGTAGCAGCCTCTTTATAATAAGATGTAAAATTAAGAGTATCTTCAGGCACAAAAATATCGGGTGTTATTCCTCCACCTCCATACACTTTTCTGCCAAGGAAAGTGTGATATACTGGCCCAACATGCTTTATGCTATCTTGTGAGAAGAACTCTCCATGTAGGTAACGTGAAAGTATATCCTGCTGGTAATCGGCATTATCTCCCGGCTTAAATGGCTTTTGAATGCATCTTCCAGATGGTGAATAGTATCGAGCTATGGTCAGACGAATCATGCTTCCATCAGGGAATTGGATTTGTTGTTGTACTAAGCCTTTTCCAAACGAGCGACGTCCCACGATTGTTGCGCGGTCATTATCTTGCATAGCTCCGGCAAAAATTTCTGCAGCAGAGGCTGTACCTTCGTTAATAAGCACAACCATTGGCGTTTTTTGATATGCTCCCTTACCATTACTTCTATATTCCTGTCGTGGGCTTTTCCTACCTTGTGTATATACTATTAAGCGGTTTTTAGGTAGAAACTCATTTGCCATTTGTACAGCAGTTTCTAACAAGCCTCCACCATTATCGCGCAGATCTATAACAATGTTTTTTGCGCCCATAATATATAAGTTTTGTAATGCTGCAAGCATTTCAGCGTAAGTGCGTTCGCCAAAGCTTTTTATACGAAGATAACCTATAGAGTCGTTAAGCATATAAAAGGAAGAAACGCTTTTCACTGAAATATCTCCACGTGTTACGGTAATATATTTTATATTATTACTACCATAACGCTTTATTCCTAATCTCACTTTAGAGTTTTTAGGACCCTTTAAGCGGTGCATAGCTTCTTCATTGGTAACAACTTTTCCCACAAAACTTTTTCCGTCGATATTAACTATTTTATCGCCGGAGAGAACACCTGCTTTGTCAGCAGGACCATCTTTTATTACATTTTGAACACGAATGGTATCTTGTCGAATAGTAAACTCTATACCTACGCCTGAAAACGATCCTTTTAAGTCGTCGGTAGCCGTTTGTACGTCTTTTGCACTTATGTATACGGAATGAGGGTCAAGCTCTGCAAGTATTTGTGGTATAGCCTTGTCCACAAGGTCATTTATATTTACAGAGTCTACATACTGATCGTCTATAATATGTAGTAGGTTGTTCAATCGATTGCTACCACTATTTATTATATTAAGACGATTACCAGCAAAGTGATTTGTGTAAAAAGTTCCAATAAGTATTCCTATTACTACACAAAGTGCCAGCCAAAGTGGCATAAATCGGTTGTTTTTGTGTTGCCCCATAACTAATACTAATGATATATATAATGTTGTTATTCTTCTTTATTTTTCTCAAAATCTATTTTTACTACCTCTATATTTGCGCGTTGTAAGAGGTCTATACCGTCAGTAAGACGATATTTTTCAGCGTACACTATTCGTTTTATTCCTGCCTGAATAATGAGCTTAGCACACTCTATGCATGGGGCATCTGTAACATAAATAGTAGCTCCTTCGCTGTTATTACCACTTCGTGCTAACTTTGTAATAGCATTAGCTTCAGCGTGTAACACATAAGGTTTTGTAACATTGTTGCTATCCTCACATACGTTTTCAAACCCACTTGGTGTGCCATTGTATCCATCGCTGATAATCATCTTGTTTTTAACTACTAACGTACCTACTTTGCGACGTTGACAATACGAGTTTTCTGCCCAAATGCGAGCCATGCGTAAATATCTGCAGTCAAGACTATGTTGTTTTTTATCCATATTTTTTGTGATATAGCTTTTATAAGAAGTGTAAATAATATTTTAGTTATGCATTATTTATCTTAATGCCATTGCGCTTTAGAAGAGCTTTTATAGTAGGCTCTTGTCCACGAAATCTTTTATAAAGAGTCATGGGGTGTTCTGTTCCTCCTTTTGAGAGAATATTATCTCTAAAGCTTTTTGCTATATCTTTATTAAATATCCCATGTTCTTTAAACATACTAAAAGCATCAGCATCTAATACCTCTGCCCACTTATAGCTATAATATCCAGCAGAATAACCACCAGCCATGATATGAGAAAACTGTACGGTCATGCAAGTTTCAGGTAGCTGTTTACCGATAATAGCTTTTTCCCAAGCTTTCTTTTCAAATGGGATAATGTCCTCGCAGAAAGGCTCTTCTTGGGTGTAGTAAGCCATATCTAAAAGTCCAAAGCTAACTTGTCTAAGGCAAGCAGAGGCAACATTATAATTGCGGCTTGCTGTTATCTTTTCTATTAAGCTGTCAGGTATAGGTTCGCCCGTTTGGTAATGGAAGGCAAAAGTGCGAAGAAAATCTTTTTCAACAGCAAAGTTTTCCATAAATTGTGATGGCAATTCTACAAAATCCCACCAAACATTAGTGCCTGATAAGCTTTCAAAGCGAGTATTAGCAAACATTCCGTGAAGCGAATGCCCAAACTCGTGTAGGAACGTTTCCACCTCACTTAGGCGAAGAAGAGCAGGCTTTTCTTTAGTAGGTTTGCTAAGATTCATTACCAAAGAGGCGTGTGGGCGATGATTTTTTCCGTTTTTATCTATCCATTGTCCTTGATATTCTGTCATCCAAGCACCATCGCGTTTTCCTTTGCGAGGAAAGAAGTCTACATAAAGAACGGCAAGATAAGACCCATCTTCATCATAAACTTCATATGGCTTAACATCGGGGTGATAAACAGGTATGTCTTTGTTTTCTTTAAAGGTTATGCCGTAAAGCTTAGTAGCAAGATTAAAAACTCCTTTGATAACGTTATTTATCTCGAAATATGGTCTAAGCTCTTCAGGGTCAAAGTTGTATTTTTTCAGCTGTAGCTGATGAGAATAGTAAGCAACGTCCCATGGCTGCATTTCAAAGGATTGCCCTTCTTTTTCTTTTGCAAGCGCTGTAATTTCAGCTTCTTCTTTAATAGCCGTAGGCTTATAAGCCTCTATTAAGTCGTTAAGCATTTTATAAACGTTTTCTACTTTTGCTGCCATGCGATACTTCATGACATAGTCAGCATAAGTTTTATAACCTAAAAGCTGTGCCATCTCTCTACGCACGTTTACCAATTGTTTGCAGACGTCAAAGTTGTTTTCTTTATTATCTTTAGTACAAATGGTATTTCGTGCCATGTATATTTCTTTTCTAAGCTCTCTATCTTTGCAATATGTTATAAAAGGGCTATAACTTGGCATATCTAAGGTAAACACCCAGCCATCAAGGTTGCGCTCTTTAGCTGCTTCTAAGGCTGTTTCTAAGGCTGTTTCAGGAAGTCCATGCAGCTTGTTTTTATCTGTAATATGCAAGGAGTAAGCTTTGTTTTCCTTTAAGACGTTTTGTGAAAACTGCAATGATAGCATACTGGCTTTTTCTGTTAGCTTACGAAGGGTTTCTTTGTCTTTATCATTTAACAAAGCACCACTTCTTACAAGCCCGTCATAGCTGTTTTCTAATACTCTCTGTTCTTCAGAGGTAAGTGTTCCATGATGGTCGTAAACGTATTTTATACGTTCAAATATTTTAGGATTAAGGCTAATATCGTTAGAATGCTTAGTAAGCATCGGACTTATCTTTTGTGCTAAAGCGTCCATCTCGTCATTGGTTTCTGCGCTTAAAAGATTAAAAAACACACTTGTTACTCTGTCTAATAAGTCGTAATAGTGTTTGCGCTGTTCGTCTTCATCTTCATGCACTATAGTGTTATAGAAGGTAGGCTCTTCTGGGTTATTAAGCATTTTTTCTATCTGCTCATTATCTCTTCTTATGCCTTCTATAATGGCTTCTTCATAGTCGTCAATTGTTATTTTATCGAAAGGTGCTGTTTCGTGTGGAGTACCATAGGGTAAAAAGAAAGGATTTACGTGTTTTCCTTTCTCTTTTATATTATTATTCATATTCTCTTCTTTTTATATTATTATTTCTACAAAGTTAAAAAGAAAAAGAGAAACACCTTAATATAATGGTTTGTTTTTAACGCAATTTTTCTAATAAAGGTATACTTATCACGCCACGTGTGTTGTTTAATAAGCCTTTTGCTTTAAGCCGACTAAGCATTTTTGATATGTTTAGTCTGCTTTCGTGTATTTCACAAGCTAAATCTGTCATTTTAATGTGTATAACCTTATGCCCTGACTGTATGATGCAACGGTTTCTCACAAACTGTATAAAGGCTTTTTCTATCGTTTCAGGTTTACGTCCCCAAGGCAATTTACCTGAATGTTGCGCTTTTATAGAAATCAAATTAATAAAATTAAGGCGAAAGATTAAAGATTTTTCTAATAGCTTTAGCACCTCTACTTTATCTAAAGATATTAGGTTACATTTTGTAATAGTCTTAAAATCTTTTGTATAATGAGCTGTTAAGCCAAAAAGGTGAGAAGGTTGTAGTATCATAGGAGTGTTAACTTCTTCTTCTATGCTATAATGATGATCATTAGAATAGGAAGTAACAGAAAAAGTTCCGTTAGTTACTATTAAGAGCTTGTCACACTTATGATTTTCTTTGCATATATATTTTCCTGCTTCTATCTTATGAAATCCAATTCTTATATATGCTATAATTTGAGATAACTCCTCGTTGCCAATACCTATAAAAAGAGGTAATGTGATAAGTTTATCATATATATTTAGCATGTTTATTTTACTATTTTATCTTTTAACGAAGGGCTATACCATGTTTTTAATTTTCCGTTTTCATCAGAATATATAAAATATGCCATTAGCTCGGGGTGTTCTTCTAATAAAACTTTAGCTTTTTCTATTCCCATTACCATAAAAGACGTAGCGTAGGCATCGGCTATGGCACATTTTTTAGTTATAACAGTAGATGATAAAAGTGAATGTTGCACAGGATAGCCTGTTTTAGGGTCTATAGTGTGAGCGTATTTTTTACCGTTTTTGTAATAAAAGTTACGATAATTCCCACTTGTAGCAAGTGCCTTATCAGTAATGTTTAATATTACCTCTATTTCTTGATTGACACTTGTTTTATTATTTAAAGGTTTAGTTACTCCTATCTTCCAAGGTAATCTGTTTTCATTTACTCCGCTTGTAACTATTTCTCCACCTATTTCTATCATAAAGTTTTTAATGCCCTGCTCACGAAGATAACGTGCAACGACATCTACTCCGTATCCTTTTGCTATGCCAGAGCAGTCGAGCATTATGTTTTTATTTTTTTTCTTTACTACATCTCCATCAAGTTCCACCTTGTTATAGCCTATGAGTGGGCGTAGACGGTTTATCTTTTCCTTTGTAGGTTTCTGTTCGCTTTTAAAGCCAAACCCCCATAGGTTTACTATAGGAGCTACGGTTATATCGAAAGCTCCATCGGTCTCTTTTGATACTTGTTCAGAAAGGTCGAAGACTTCAGCAAACATATCATTAACTTTCACAGGCTTATTCTGATTGATTAAAGATATTACAGATGTGCTATCAAAGGTAGAGAAAGTTTTGTTTACTTTGTTAAGCTCTGTTTCTATTTCGTTTTGTATGTCTTTATCGTTCTGATAAGTGATATGGTACACTGTGCCAAAAATGAAGCCTTCGTCTTGATGATAAGGGGCAGACCTCTGTTGTATGATAATATAGATGCTACCTAGTATAAGTATTAGTAGGAAGGGTATTTGCCAATATAGTTTTTTCTTGTTCATCTTTATTATTTTTTTTGTTTAAAACTCTGCTAAGATCTGAAAGGTAGCACTTATGAGCGACTCTGCTCCATTTCCATATCCTGGTACATACCATGCAGAGCCGTTTTCTCCTGTTTTTTTATGAAGTTGTTTTTTATATCTAATAGTCCAACCCATTCTTATAGGACCCCATATTTTTGCGTCTAATCCTGCCACGAGTTCTGCCCATAGCAGCTTGCTGCTAACATCAGAAGCATAACATAAACTTTGGCTTTTCCATATAGGGTCAATAGCAGTTTTACTATAAAAGCTATATTTAAACGATGTATAAGCTAATCGTCCTCCCACCAAAGCCCGATAATCATCATGCTTGTTTTTTAACACGTTAAGATCTATACCTACCCTAAAATATGGAGCTTTAGTGATGTAATGAATATTAGTAGTTTCATCTGTTTTATTAGATTTTCCAAAGCCTAACTCTAAAACAGGGAAATATTTGTCTTTTAAGTTTAGCCTCGCTATACCCTCATATTGTCCATAACCTCTTATAAACATCATAGCAGGGCCTACTATATCTGTACCCAATGCTATACCTCTATAAAAAGGTATTGTATCAGGCTGGTCTTTTGTTACAACAACCTTTCTCTGTGCATAAAGTGAAGAGGTGAAAAGTGTGAGAAAACTAATTATCAGACTTAAAATAAATGTAAAGGTTCTCTTTTCCATCTAAATTTACATTAGCATTATTAATATCAATGTGGTCTATACGATTAGTAGTGTTTTCTACTTTAGTAATCTTATGTAAGAAATAAGCAGGGCAGCTTATGTTTTCAAAATAGCTTACATTAGTCTTTGTTATTTTCACTATATCCGTTATTTTCTTACCCGATTTTGTGTTAAAAACAAATTTCAGCTTATCCTGCTCATTATTATAGCTTAATGGTAAAGAAAATGTTTTAATGTCTTGCAGCTTATATAATATTGTGGTATCTGCCAAACCTTCTCTTACGGCTAACACAGTGAGAGTGTCGGTAGTAGGTTCACCTTTAGCTACATATTTACTTCTAACCCCATCAAGCATAGAGCAATCTGCTTCCGAGCAAGATGTTAAGATGATATAAGATAAAAGCAAAAAGGAAGATGTTGCTAATGTAAATTTCTTTTTCCACATGTTTTTTTTTATAAACCTAATTCTTTTTCTATCTGGTAATCGTTACGATGAGGGTTACTACGACTAATTAAGTCGCCTATGAAACCTGCTAAAAACAGTTGTGTACCTATAACCATAGCTATTAAAGCTATGAAAAAGGAAGCATGATTAACGAGCAAGTCGCCATACTCTCCATTTATAAGCATATAACATTTGTCTAAGATAAGACAAAGAAAAGCTATAAAGCCTATAAGGAAAACAAAGGACCCCATAAGCCCAAAGACATGCATGGGCTTCTTACCAAAGTTAGTTAAAAACCAAAGTGTAAGCAAATCGAGGTAACCATTAAAGAAACGGTTTATACCAAACTTAGATACGCCATACTTACGAGCCTGATGGTGTACTATCTTTTCTTTTATTTTTGTAAATCCGGCTTCTTTGGCAAGGTAAGGAATGTAACGATGCATCTCGCCATATACCTCTATATTTTTCACAACATCAAGGCGATATGCTTTTAAACCACAATTAAAATCATGTAGATTATGCACTCCGCTAATCTTTCGTGCAGTGGCATTGAACAGCTTGGTAGGCACTGTTTTTGTTATAGGGTCATAACGCTTTTGTTTATATCCACTAACGAGGTCATTGCCGTCTTTTACTATCATATCGTATAAGGCTGGAATCTCGTCGGGAGAGTCTTGCAAGTCGGCGTCCATTGTAATAACAACATCGCCTTGAGCAGCTTTGAAACCACAAAAAAGAGCGGGACTCTTTCCGTAGTTTCTTCTAAACTTTATACCTTTAACATGGCTGTCTTTAAGGCGTAGACTTTCTATAATGTCCCAACTATTATCAGTAGAACCATCATTGATAAAGATTATCTCGTAAGAGTAATTGTGTTCTTTCATTACCTTACTAATCCATGCGTGCAGCTCAGAGAGGCTCTCGGCTTCGTTATATAGTGGAATAACAACTGAAATATCCATATTTTTATCTTTTTATTTTCTAAACTTTATTCTTAGGTATAGAGCGTTTTAAGATTAAGCAAGTGATAATGCTTAGGAAAAAACCTAATATCATTTCATATATAAAACTTCCAAAAACAATGTTTTGAGGCGTAAAAACCTGTGGCAATATGCTTATAGCTTCTTCTATTTTGTAGCCATAGCTTTTTATAATTTCACCACCTTCTTTAGATTGTATTACAGCTATCATGCTCTGTAGCATTCTGCCATTATCTAAAAACTTAAAATATAGGTATTGTATTATTCCTAATATTAGTGCTCCAGTGAAATATACTCTAAAACAATATAGCATACCTTGCTTAAAACTAATGAGACCTTCCAAACTTTTATCACGCATCAAACGCATACGATAAGCTACAAAGAAAGGGGTACACAATATTAGCATTGTGTTAAATTGTGCGAGGAAAGAAAAATATGCCGCACCTAAGAAGCACACAAAGGCACCTGTCCATATTACACCTAAGTATATACCATCATATAAAGCATAGGTGTTTAAAATCTTATAATCTTCTAATTTCATGTGTGCAAATTTACAATTTAATTGTCATACTTGGAAGGTATTGCTTCATTTAAAATGAGCATTTTTGTTAAAATGAAAAAAAGTATAAATATATGCCTTGCTAATTCAAAGAAAATGTTTAACTTTGCACTCGCAAAAGCTAAAACGCTTTTTGTAAAAATGAGCAAGTCTCTTACGACCAGCTCCCTTTAAATCCCCCAGGATGGGAACATAGCAAGGGTAGGAGGTTGTAGCGGTGCGATAAGAATAGCTTGCTCACCCGCCTCTTTAGCTCAGTTGGCCAGAGCACGTGATTTGTAATCTCGGGGTCGTTGGTTCGAATCCGACAAGAGGCTCTCATAAGAAGCACACCTATAAAAGTGTGCTTCTTATTTTTTTTTGTGTAATATAGTTCTTCTTATTTTTATTATATTTTTCTTTTTTTTGCCATATATGCTATTTTTAATTTATAACTTTGGGCTATGGTAAATATTATATTAGCAGACAATCAGGACATAACACAGGCAGGAATGATGTATATTCTTTCTAAAATGGGATATACAAAAAATGTTATTGTGCAAAACAAAACAGAGCTTATTAATATGCTTAAAGACAGCCCTAAAAGTATTGTTATTATAGATTACACGCTTTTTGATATTCCGAGTTTTAACGATTTATATGTTATGGGGCTGCGTTTTGCTGACGTGATTTTTATACTTTGGAGCGAAGAGCTTAGCCTTAGGCTTTTAAGGAAAGTTGTTAATGTAGGTATTAAGGTGAGCATACTTTTTAAAGATTCTACAAAAAGTGAAATACAAGAATGTATAAAAAAAGCCGTCAAAGGTAGTCTGTTTGTTTGTAAACAGGCTAAAGAGATGCTTATAGAAAAAGAGTCTTCTATGTGTGTTGAGCAAAAAAGATTAACTAAGACTGAAACAGAAATACTTATAGATATAGCACAAGGGCTTACTACTAAGGAAATAGCAAATAAGCGTTACTCTTCTTTTCATACTATAAACACACATCGTAAAAACATTTTTCGTAAGCTTAGTGTAAATACAGCCCATGAAGCTACACGCTATGCTTTAAGGGCAGGATTATTAGACATTACAGATTATTCTATTTAATGTCTTTAGAAGATGTTGCTATGTTAGGAGAATGTTAGTATATTTTATTTATTATTATTCATACTATTAACACATTATGAAGTGTAGCAATTATATTATTGTAGCATAAAGGAGTGATTATATGAAAAAGAATAGCTATGAAAAGCATATAAAAAGTATCTTTACATAGCAAAAGAGCATTACTTTTTAAGTAAGTAATGCTAATGTTTGGTAGTGAAAAAGCAGATGTAAATATTAGAAAATTAATCTATTTTTATACTAAAAATAGATTAAAAATAAAATAAAAATAATTTATTTTTCTTTCCCCACTGTTGTTTTTATATGTTTTAAAGATAAGATTTTAGTATCAAAAGTGTTTATCCTTCTAATGTGATAAATGAAGTATTTTGCTTTTATCTTTTAGCATATATATTTTTTATGTATTATAAATAAAAGTAAGGAGCAATAAAAAAAAGGCTGAACCCCATATATAAACGGGTTCAGCCCTTTACTGAATCAATTAATTGTTTTATGTTTAATGAAAAGTTTTTTAATACTTAAATGTTACTGTTAATGATATTTTGCGTCCATCAGCATGTGCGTATTCTGCATCTCTTGCCATAAGCATAGAGGTTGTAGTATAGTAAGTATTGTTAAGTAAGTTAGAGATACCCAAATTAATATCCCAAGAGTTTAGCTTGTACCCTGCTGTAAAGTTGAGCAGATTAAAGCTGCTGATCTTACCTTCACCTTCGTTATATTTTCCGTCATCAATAGGTTGAAAGCGGTCGCGGTTTCCTGAGTGGATATAATGTAGCTGTAAATAAGCATTTTTCACAGGAGAATAATCTATATACATTGCGAATTTAGCAGCAGGTATAGAAATATTAGACATATAACTTCTCCATTGACCATAAGTATCTTTTATCTTACCTTCAAACCATGTAAAGTTAGCCCCAGCTTTTAGGTTATTAAGAAGCTGTGCATCTGCGTTTAGTTCTATACCATATACCTTTTGAGGAGTGCGGTTTACTTCCCAAAAACCTGCTTTATTAATCTTAAGGTCGCTACCTAATTTTGAGTATGTGTAGAAGAATGCACCATTTAGCTGTAGCCAACGATTGATATCAGAGTAAGCTCCAATTTCATAGTTATCGGTCTTTACAGGCTCTGTTGATATTTTAGATAAAACATCTTCTTTAGCAGCACGTAGTGTACGACCTAAATCGAAAATAGAGAAACCTTGAGAATAAGCTATGAAAGGTTGGAACGCACGATATTTATTGTAAGATATACCAGCATTAAATGATAAGTTGTTATATTTGAGATTTCCGCCTTTTACATGTACCTCTGGAGCACTTTTCTTTGTGCGTAATATGTCGTAGTTAGGAACATTAACATCTATAATATCATAACGAGCACCTACCTTGATGTTAAGATCTTTAGAAAGAGTAGTTTTTGTTTGCAAGAATATTGCTTCGTTATTACTTGTAAGGTTAGGTACCCAGTAACGCCCATCAACAAGAGGTTGTGAAGTCTTATCTAAAAGATAATCAAATCCATATACAAGATGTGTAAAGGAGTTGTCAGAGAAGGCTAGTAAGGTGCTAAATTGAGAACGGAACCCAAGCTTTTGATCCTTTATAGTAGCCTGACCGCTTGTTTCTTCCCAGCGTGGTTTTTTAGGGTTATGCTTTCTAAAATCGAATATAGTGTATAGACTTGTGCCGTAAAGAGAAGCCTCAAAGTCGGTGTTTGCAAACAGTTTTCGAGAGGTAAACTTTAAATATGCATTATGGTTATATCGTGTACCTTCATCAGATGCTTGAGGATCTTTATCGCCAAAAACACCTATTGCAGGAGTTTTGAGATATTCTCCTGCTTGCTGAATTAAAGAAGTATGTTGCAAACTTCTATAAAAATTATACATAAACTCTATACTGTTTTTAGGTGAAAAGGCATAACCTAATTTCACAAGAGCATTTGATGTATAAGTATCTCCAAGCCCATAACGTGGCGATATATATTCTCCATCTCCATCTATGCTGCTACCTGTTTTAGAAAGAGTCCCACTAACTAAATAGCTAAGCTTATTGATAGAACCATAAAACTGCTGGTTAAAACGATAGCCCATACCATCGCTACCATGGTAGAAATTATATGTAGAACCAGATAAAGACGACTGACCTGCAAATGTTTTCTTTGTTGTGTTCTTTTTTGTAATGATGTTTATTACACCACCTATAGCACCATTACCGTATAAAGAGGTAGCACCCTTTATTATTTCTATATGGTCAATGGCAGAAACATCTAAAGAGCGAATGTCTCTATCGGTAGATCTTAAAGGGGTAGATTGTGGTATTCCATCTATTAAAACAAGGGCACTTCTACCTCTAAGAGTCTGAGTTCGTGAGCTTGTTGTGTTGCTTGCTAAAGCCATACCCGGAGTAAGCAAACCTAATAAATGAGATATATCAGATTCTGCTTTGCTCATTTGTGCTATTTGTTTTTGATCTATAATAGTAACAGTTGTAGCAGCATTAGACTTTATTTCAGGAATGCGTGTTGTACTGATAACTACTTCTTTTAAAAGAAGTGTAGAATCGACCTTGGTAACATCATTAGCATAGCTGTTAGTGTATGCTAATGCAGCCATACCAAGAAGCAAATAATTCTTTTTTGTCATGTTAAATTATATTTGTTAATACTAAAAGGAAGCGTTCAGCTTTAAATTATTTAACGAACGCTAAAAATCTTTTGCAAAGATATATAAATAGCTTGGAAGCGGCAATACCTAAAAATAATGACAAGTATAATGACTTTTTTATATAGTCATATTTGCCAGAAATAAATATTTATTACTATCTTTGTATGTGTAATATTAATATTTGTAAAATGAAAGTAAGATATTCTGTTTATATAGAATTATGTAAATATACATTATTAAGGAATGTGGCTTTAGAGGATAAACAAAAGTAGCAAAAAGGTAGATGATAAAAGGTTTTATAATAGTAGGAATAGGTAGTTTTTTAGGAGGAGGATTGCGTTATCTTTTTTCGCAGTTTTTAAAATTTTCCATATTAGGAAGTTTTCCTTTAGGTACTTTTTTTGTAAATGTTTTAGGCTGTTTTCTTATAGGTCTTTTCTCCTCATTACCAGAAGGGCATGGTATTAATGCTTCTACAAAGCTTCTTCTCACAACTGGTCTTTGTGGAGGTTTTACTACTTTTTCTACTTTTATTTATGAAAACGCTTCTATTATAAAGGATAACAATTATAGCTTTGCTTTTATGTATGTATGTCTTAGCTTTGTTTTAGGCTTTTTAGCACTTTTAGCAGGTAGAGAATTAGTACTTTTTTTTAAGTAAGTTGTGCTTATAAAAACATATATATAAAAAGTATTTTATAAAAGCAAAATGCTTAGAACTATACTGTCCTAAGCATTTTGCGGTATTTTATTTATCCATATAAGGATCAGTGCCAAGAACCTTTTTTGCTACTGCCTTAGTACGTTTCCTTAAATTATTAATATCAGCACTAACATCATCATAACATAGAGCTACTCCCATACGCCTACCTATAGTAGCTGTAGGCTTACCAAATATGCGTATATAGGTTTTATCTTCTTTATAGGCTTCCTCAAGATTGTATTTTAAAGGTATGTTGCTATTTATAGGAGATAGAATTACAGCAGAGCAACCTGCATGTTCTGTATGTATAGAAGGAATAGGAAAGCCCATAGCTGCACGGAAATGCAGCTCAAATTCGTTAATATTAGTGGTATGAGCAAGTGTTACCATTCCTGTATCATGAGGGCGAGGAGATAGTTCTGAGAATATAACTTCGCCATCTGTAGTATAAAAAAACTCTACTCCCCAAACTCCATTCCCTGTTAGAGTCTTTGTTATTTTATCAGCAATATTTTGTGCTTCTTGTAGAGCTGTATTGGGAAGAGTAAAAGGTAGCCAACTTTCACGATAATCACCATTCTTTTGTACATGACCTATAGGAGGACAAAAAAGAGTTTTACCATTTTGTTGTGTTACAGTAAGTAGCGTAAACTCGCTATCAAAGTGTATAAATTCTTCAACAATTATTTCTTTAACATCACCCCTTGCACCCTCCATGGCTGTAGAGAAGGCACTGTCTATATCTTTTTTATCGTGTATATAGCTTTGACCGTGCCCACTTGAGCTCATTAAAGGCTTTACTACACAGGGTATGCCAATCTCTTTTACTGCTGAAATAAACTCTTCGTAAGTGCTGGCGTAACAATATTTTGCAGTGCGTAAGCCTAATTTTTGCGAAGCAAGATCTCTTATGGCACGGCGGTTCATAGTATAGTTTACTGCTTTAGCTGATGGTACTACTTTTATGCCTTGTGCCTCAAAGTCGAAAAGCTTTTCTGTTCTGATAGCTTCTATCTCACAAAAGATGATGTTTGGCTGGTGTTTATCAACAACAGATTGAAGCTCATGGCTATCTAACATATTTATTATTTCACTCTCATCAGCTACTTGCATAGCAGGAGCATTGTTATAATTATCGCAAGCTATAACATACTCTCCTGCACGCTTAGCAGCTATAGTTAGTTCTTTTCCTAACTCGCCAGAGCCAAGTAATAAGATTTTTGTCATTATAAAAACAAATTTATATTATGGCGTAAAAAAATCTATTTCTCTTTTTATTTTTATATCTAAAGATAAAAGGTAATATTTATTGATACATCCTTTTTATTACCGTCCTTTTTGTGTGTACATCATATCATAATATTTTTGGTAATCTCCAGAGGTAACATCTTCTATCCATTGTTGGTTATCAAGATTCCATCTAATGGTTTTTATAATACCTTCAGCAAACATGGTTTCAGGATACCACCCAAGCTCTTTCTTTATTTTAGTGGCATCTATTGCATAGCGTGCATCATGCCCTAAACGATCGGGTACAAATGTTATGAGTTCGTCATTTATCCAGTCAATGGAAATGTTACCATTTGCGTCTTTCTCTTGTTTTTTGAGTATAGAGCGTAAGTTTTTGTTGCTTTCCATCATATCATGAATAGACTTAATAGTTAGCTTAACAATATCAATGTTTTTCATTTCATTGTGTCCACCAATGTTGTAAACTTCGCCATTGCGTCCTTTGCGTATAACCATGTCAATAGCTTTACAATGATCTTCTACAAAAAGCCAGTCGCGTATGTTAAGCCCTTTTCCATATACAGGGAGAGATTTCCCTTTTAGAATATTATTGATAATAAGTGGTATTAACTTCTCTGGGAAGTGATAAGGACCATAGTTGTTTGAGCATCGTGTAATGGTTACGGGCATATGATAAGTATCATGATAAGCCTTTACTATATGATCGGCACTTGTTTTAGAGGCAGAATAAGGGCTATGAGGGCATAGGGGAGATGTTTCTGTGAAAAATCCTTCATTTCCTAATGAGCCATATACTTCATCTGTTGATACTTGATGATAACGCTTTCCTTCTTTCCATGTAGGGTATCCTTGTGCGTCTTTTCCTGTAACCCATGCATGCTTAGCTGCGTCCATTAAGCACTGTGTTCCTAAAATGTTTACAGAGAGAAATAGTTGAGGGTCTTCAATAGAGCGGTCGACATGACTTTCTGCAGCAAAATTGACAACATAATCGATATCGTGTTGTGAAAAAATATTATTTAGTAATTTCCTATCACGAATATCTCCTTTTATAAAAAAGCAGCGTTTGTTATCAATATCATCTTTTATAGTGCCTAAATTTCCTGCATATGTCAGTGCATCAAGAATTATAAGTTTTATGTTTTCGTCTTTATATTTTTTGTAAAGCAGGTATTTTACGAAGTTAGCTCCTATAAAACCTGCAGCTCCTGTTACTAAATAAGTTTTCATATTTTTATAGTTTTATATTGTTGAATATATTTTATAGTAGTGGTATATGTAAAAAAGCTATTGTAACTGAAATCGTTTTTTTATAAGAATAGCGATGATGTTAGCAGATTCTTCTATACCTAAAACACTAGCATCAATGCATAGATCATAACTTGTGGCATGTCCCCATTCCTTACCTGTATAGTAATTGTAGTATTTTGATCTAATTTCATCACCTTTCTCTATGATGTTTCTTGCTTTTTCTTTCGTGCAAGCAGTGCGCTGTATAATGTTTTCTATGCGTTTATTTATAGGAGCAGTAATAAAAATATTTAAAATATTCTTTTTTTCGCGAAGAATATAATCTGCAGTTCTTCCCACAAAGACACATCGTGAAGATTTGTTAGCTGCTTCCATAATAGCCTCACTTTGTAGCTGATATAAGCTTTCTTGAGAAAAAGTATTATTATAGAAGTGGTCTTCGCTCATCATAGGTAAGCGAAAATTATATAAAGATTTAAAGAAACCTTTTTGTTCATCGTTTTGTTCGAAGAATTTTTCTGAGAATCCGCTCTCTTTAGCAGCTATGTTTAGGATCTCTTTGTCATAGAATTGGCAATTGAAACGTTTAGCAAGCATTTCTGCAATAGCTCTTCCGCCACTTCCTAATTGTCTGCCTACATTTATAATCAATTCGTTGTCCATAAGATTTTTATTAGTTCTTAGAGTTGGTTTGTTGTATTATTCTGATTAGTTTTTATCTTTTTTATATACCAAACAAGTATGCTTATAGCTATAACCCATGCGGTAAAATCGCTTACAGGAAGTGAATACCAAACACCATTAACATGGAAAAATTGTGGTAAAATATAAAGCGCAGGAAGCAATACTAATAGTTGTCTTGATAGCGATAGAAATATACTTGTTTTTACTTTTCCTACACATAGAAAGAAAAAAGTAGTAACCATTTGTGAGCCAATGAACAAATACATCATCATATTTATACGAATGGCCTTAATGGAAAGCTTAATAAGCTCAGCATCTGTGGTGAAGAGCCGAGCACAATAATAAGGTGCGAATATGCTTAATAGCCACCCTATAGTCATTACTATAGTTGCTGCAATGATAGTAAGTTTTAAGACATGGAGCAAGCGGCTTATGTTTTGAGCTCCATAGTTGTACCCAGCAATAGGTTGCATGCCCTGATTTAGCCCTATGACGAACATTATAAAGATAGTAGCAATACTGTTTGCTATACCATAAGCTCCTACAGCCATATCACCACCATATCTCACAAGCTGATTATTCATAAATATAACAATAATACACGCACAAAGGTTTATAAAGAAAGGGGATATTCCTACGCTAATAATATTATTTACCAATTGCTTCTTTAAGCGATAAATGCCTTTCTTAAAATGTAGTATTTGTGATTTATCTGCAAATAAAGACATTTGCCAACATAAAGCAAGAGCTTGAGATATAATAGTAGCTATAGCTGCTCCCTCTATGCCCCAACCTAACCAACAGATAAATATGGCATCTAAGATAATATTCATAACTACAGTAAAAATGGTAGCTAACATAGCATGACGAGGCTTAGATGAAGCGCGTAGTACCGCATTCATACCTAAATACATGTGTGAAACAACATTTCCTGCTAATATTATTTGCATGAAGCTTTTAGCATAAGGTAATGTTGTGTGGCTGGCTCCGAAGAAATGTAAGATAGGATTAAGGAATATTAAAGAAATAATGCCAAAACTTAAACCTACGATAAGATTAAGTATTATAGTATTACCTAAAAGATTTTCTGCGGTATCATAATCTCTTTGCCCCAGCTTAACACTAATAGTAGTAGAGGCACCTACACCAATTGCTGCGCCAAAGGCAGCTCCAAGATTCATGAAAGGAAAGGTTATGGCTAAGCCAGATATTGCCATTGGCCCAACATATTGACCTATAAAAACACGATCTATGATGTTATATAAAGAAGCAGCTATCATCGCAATAATAGCAGGCAACGCATATTGGAGGAGAAGCTTTCCTATAGGCTTCGTCCCTAGTTCTAATGTTGCTTTTTTATTATCCATTAATATTTAAGTATTTTTGCAAATTTACGAAAAATAAGATGTTTTATTTAATAAGCTATCATTTATTTTATATAAATAACTGCCTTTACCAAAAAATAATATAATTTTGCACAAATATAAGTGGTGTTTTAAAGTAAAATGTTTATTCTGAATAAAAACATTTTTGGCAATGATTAATAATAAGAAAGCTCTATCTTTAAAAGATTTAAACGAACTTGTAGCAGAAGTTATTCATTTACAGCTGCATAATACGTATTGGCTTGAGGCAGAATTGTCTCAAGTTAACGAGAGTAGGGGTCATTGTTATATGGAGTTTATTCAAAAAGAAGAGACATCTAATAATATTGTAGCACGAGCAGCTGGCCGTTGCTGGGCTAATAAATGGTTAAATATAAAGGCTTATTTTGAGCGTATAACAGGGCAAAATATCCATGCAGGAATGAAGATAATGGTGCAGGTGTCTGCACAGTTTCATGTTCAGTATGGTTTTTCGTGGATAATAGAAGATATTAACCCGGAATATACTCTTGGAGATATAATGCGTAGGCGTAATGAGATAATTGCTCAGTTAAGAGCTGAAGGAGTTTTTGATTTACAAAAAGAGCTTTATCTGTCTACCTTTGCATCACGTATAGCTGTAATATCTTCAATAACAGCTGCAGGTTATGGAGATTTTTGTAACCAATTATTAAATAACGATTATGGCTTTTCTTTCCATATAGAACTTTTTCAGTCTGCTATGCAAGGTGAGAGAGTGGAGCATGATATTATTGCATGTCTGAATGATATTAATGACCGTCAAGATGAGTTTGATTGTGTGGTTATTATAAGAGGTGGTGGTGCTACAGCCGATCTTAGTAGTTTTGATACTCTATTTTTAGCAGAAAACATAGCTAATTTTCCTTTACCTATAATAACAGGAATAGGTCATGAACGTGATGAGAGTGTGATAGATCTTGTATCTTTTTTAAAAGTAAAGACTCCTACGGCAGCTGCAGCCTTTTTAATAGATAGGCTTAATGTAACCTTTTCTCGTATATTAAAAGCAGAAGAAAGTATACATAAAAATGTTTATGACAGGTTAAAATATGAGCATACTCGAATAAATAATTTAGCTAACAGAGTGCCTTTATTGTTTTCTTTAGTGAAAACACAGCAAGAAAAGCACCTTAACATGTTGTTGCAAAAAATGATAAATTTAATGCTTACTTATATATATGGCGAACAAAATAAAATAGATGCATATTATAGCAGTCTTTTATCTAACGTACAGCATTTTTTGCTTAATAGTAAGTATAATATAGAATTAATAGAACAAAGGCTAAAGTCTGTAGATCCTAAGAGATTATTACAACGAGGTTATAGTATTACTTTATGTAATGGTAGATTGATAACTAATATTAATCAGATAAAAGAAGATGATGTGTTAACTACTACGTTGTTTCATGGAAAAGTAAAATCTATTGTAAAAAAAAAAACATTTAAATGAAAAAGATAAATTATGAAGAGGCTGTAAGGCAGCTTGAGGAGATTGTGGAGAAAATGGAAAGTGGCGAGTTAGATCTTGATTCTATGACAACTCAGCTAAAGAAAGCTCAAGAGCTTGTTAAGTTATGTAAAAATAGGTTGATGCAAACAGACAAGGATATTCAAGGACTTTTGGAAGATAAATAATTTCACGAAAGCTTATAATAAGCTTTTCACCTTTTTTTTTGTTATGGATACAGAGTTTATTACTCATCAACATTCACAAGGTATTGATATACAGTTATATCCAGTATTAAGACTTGTTATATTTTTTATTCTTGGGATTATAGTGGGTTATAGCTGTAGTACTATAACGTCGTTTTACTTTTGGGGTATATTGCTTGTTGCAAGTTTTTTTCTTTGTTTATTTTTAAGGAAGAAAAAATTATGGCAAAGTGTATCTGTTTTTATACTTGTGGCTATTGTAGGTGGGTGGTATTCTTCTTTTTGTTATTTAAGACTTAGCAAAACCTTACCAAAAGGCAAGCATTTTTATAAAGCAGTAATGCTCACAGAGCCTACAAGACATGGTAAGGTTATGATGGCTGATATATTGATATTTCTTCAGAGAAAAACTTTAAAGGTGAAGACATCTATTTTGTGTGATACTATTAGCAAGCATTATTCTACTTTGCATTTAGCAGATGGAGTTTTGCTTTATGGAGAATTAGAAGCTCCTACTAATTTTGCCAACTCTTCTTTCGATTATGCAGAATACCTAAAGTTACATGGATATAGTGCCGAGCTATTTATTTTTGATAGTCAGTGGCAAAAGGAAAAAGTTAGTTTGTCGTCCATGAGCTATATAGACAGGACGTTATTATTTGCCAAAGTGTTACGAACGCATTGTGTAAGTATGTTACAAAGAGTTATTCATGATAATCAGCTGGCAGTAGTCTCTGCTATGATGCTTGGAGATAGATCTTATATTAAAAAGAGTTTGAAGGAAGATTATTCTATTACTGGTGCTGCTCATGTTATGGCTTTGTCAGGTTTGCATCTTAGCATTATTTATTCTATTTTGTGGTTTCTTTTTTCAGGCTTAGGTAATCTTTCGTTATTTTTTAGATTGAAAGAAATAAAGCATTTTCTTCTTATTATCACTATTTGGGCTTATGTTTTCCTTGTAGGTTTTTCCCCTTCTATAGTACGTTCAGCGTTAATGTTGTCTATTTATTCTTTTATAGCTTTATTAGGGCGTAAAAAAGTATCTATAAATATTTTATCGGTAGTAGCATTTTGTATACTTCTTTATGATCCATTTGTTTTGTTTGATGTAAGTTTTCAATTGTCGTTTGCTGCTATAGTTTCCATTCTTTTATATTATCCGCAAATTAATAAATTGTTAAACAAAGGCTTTTTATGTAAATATAAAATATTTACGAGAATATTCCAAATGTTTACAATAACATTATCAGCTCAAATAGGCACAGCTCCATTAATAGCTTTCTATTATTCTAAATTGCCTACTTATTTCTTTTTAAGTAGTTTTATCGCTATTCCATGTACTACAATAATACTTTATGCAGGTGTGTTTTTCTTTGTTTTTATATGGCTAACTCCTTTGCAGTGGCTGTTAGGGCAAGTGCTTTATCTTACTACAACCTTTCTTAATAATTCTCTTCATTGGCTTTCATCGTTACCTATGGCTTCTATTTTTGTAGGAAACATAACAGCATATCAAGTAGTGTTAGTTTATTTTATGCTTATTATTTTATTGTTAGTTATTAGTTTCTTTAATCGAGAAATAAGATTTAGATAAAAAGTAGTACCTTTGCATGTATATGCAGCGTTATTTTATTACATTATCTTACGATGGCAATAATTATCATGGTTGGCAAATACAGCCTAATGGTTCATCGGTACAAGAAACTTTGGAGAAGGCTTTAACAATTTTATTGCGTCAACCAATATCTATAATAGGAGCAGGACGTACAGATACAGGTGTGCATGCTCGTATGATGGTGGCTCATTTTGATATGAAAAGTAAGTTTGATAACATGCAAATATCTTATCGTCTTAACAGACTTTTGCCTCATGATATATCAGTAAGCTCTATAATTCCTGTATCTAATGATATGCATGCTCGATTTTCTGCTATTAAGCGCACGTACCATTATTACCTTCATCTGCAAAAAGATATTTATAATAGACAATATTCTTGTTATGTGGGTTATAATCTCAATTTTGATTTAATGAATGAAGCAGCATTATATCTTATCGGCAAAAAAGATTTTAAGTGTTTTTGTAAGACGGGTGCTGATGTGAAAACTACTATATGTAATATTACTGAAGCATATTGGAAACCTATTTATCCAGAGCTTTCTACATTATCATCGACAGACATAAAGCCTACGAACTGGTGTTTTATTATATCTGCTAATCGCTTTCTTCGTAATATGGTGCGTGCAATAGTAGGAACTTTAATAGCTGTAGGGCGTGGTAAGATGTCTATAACAAAATTTAAAACCATAGTAGATACTGGCTCTCGTAGCGATGCTGGTGAAAGTATGCCTGGGAATGCATTATTTTTATGGGATATAGAGTATTAAGAGCTATAGGATATTAAGAAAATTATGTGGATTATTTTTGCTTTCATTTCTGCTACCTTATTAGGACTATATGATGCTTCAAAGAAAGTATCATTGCGCAATAATGATGTTATACCTGTTTTATTTCTAAATACTCTTTTTTGTTCATTAATATTTTTACCTTTAATTATTTTATCTTATTATTCTGAAATTCATAAAGATTCTATGTTCTATGTAACTATAGGTTCGTGGGAAGAACATAGATGGATATTGCTTAAAAGTATTATAGTGTTACTATCATGGTTATTTGGTTATTTCGCAATGGCTCATTTGCCACTTACTATAGTAGGACCTATAAATGCCACTCGTCCAATAATTACCTTGATAGGTGCTATGATAGTATTTGGAGAAGCACTAAATTATTGGCAGTGGATAGGTGTTAGCTTGTCTATATTTTCTTTATTTTTATTGTCTCGTAGTGGAAAAAATGAAGGAATATATTTTAGGCATAATCGTTGGATATTATTTCTTATATTTTCAGCTTTGTTAGGTGCTTGTAGTGGATTATTAGATAAGTATTTAATGGCAAAACCTAATGACGGTGGAGTGGGGCTTGAGCGTATGTTTACCCAAAGTTGGTATAATTTATATCAATGTTTATTGATGGTTATTATTTTGATAATTTACAAAATCAAAGGATTAAAAAACACATTAGCTTTCACTAAACAACAAAATGCCTTTCATTGGAAATGGACTATTTTATTTATTTCAGTATTTTTGTCAGTAGCTGACTTTGCTTATTTTTATGCTTTATCCTTACCAGGGGCAATGATTTCTATTGTTTCAATGGTACGTCGTGGCTCTGTTATAGTATCTTTTATATGTGGAGCTATCATTTTGAGGGAAAGAAATTTAAAAGCGAAAATAATAGATTTAGTTTTTATTTTAACAGGAATGG
Source organism: Prevotella amnii CRIS 21A-A (assembly GCF_000177355.1). NCBI lineage: Bacteria > Pseudomonadati > Bacteroidota > Bacteroidia > Bacteroidales > Prevotellaceae > Prevotella > Prevotella amnii. The sequence continues at coordinate 52,704 of NZ_ADFQ01000051.1, read as the reverse complement.
TATTTCTTTGGATAGGTTCTTGTTAAGTATTTCTATTTTTTTGTTTACTTTTGTAGAGAGTTTAAAAGATGATTAAACATTATGACGGAAAAAATTAGGATAAAAGATATAGCAAAACGTGCAGGAGTTAGTGTAGGAACAGTAGATCGAGTTATTCATAAGCGGCCTAATGTTTCCGTTAGTGCCCTTAAAAAGGTAAAAAAGGTTTTGAAAGAAATGAATTATCAACCTAATGTTTATGCTAGTGCCTTAGCATATAATAAGAGTTATACTTTTTATATACTTTTACCAAAACATGCGAGTGAGGCCTATTGGGACGAAATAGAAGAAGGAGCTATGAAAGCTGTTGAGATGCGTAGGGACTTTAATATTAGTTTGGAAATAATGTATTATAGTCGTCTTAATTCAGAGTCTTTTGTTGAAACTTTTCAAAGTTGTCTTTTAAAAAATCCAGATGGAGTTATTCTTGTACCTTATACATTAGACCTTACACAACAGTTTACTGACGTTCTTCATGAGAAAAATATCCCTTTTGTGCTTCTTGATTCATATATGCCTGATCTTAAGCCTTTATCCTTTTTTGGGCAAGACTCGTTTCAAAGTGGCTCATTTGCAGCTCACATGTTAATGCTTTTTACACAATCAGAAAAGTCGATTGCAATTATAAAGCAAACAATAGAAGGAAGAATGCCTTCTCGTCAGCAAGAATATAGAGAGAAAGGGTTACGAGCATATATGGCAAATAATTATCCTGAAATTAATATTTACGAGGTTAATCTACCTTTAGATGAGGAAAGGAAGCAATATGAATATATTTTAGACGATTTTTTCATAGAGCATCCTGATGTGCACCATTGTATTTCGCTTAACTCAAAAGCTCATCTTGTAGGGGAATATTTGTTAAAGAAAAGCAAGAAAGACATTCAAATAGTAGGTTATGATGTGGTATTAAAGAATGTTGAGTGTTTAAAAAAAGGAAGTATTTCTTTTTTAATTGCACAACATGCTTATCAGCAAGGTTTTGCCAGTATCGAAACACTTTTTAGGCATATAGTACTTAAGCGAAAGGTGCAAATTGTTAATTATATGCCAATAGAATTTTTAACTAAAGAAAATATTGACTTTTATCATAGAACACAAATTTAATAGTATTATTTTGAAAAAACAGATTCATACCATTTCTTCAAAGAGAGGATTTTTAGCACTTAGTCCATTAATAGCTTTTATTCTCTTATACTTAGTAACATCTATTATCTTTAATGATTTCTATAAAGTGCCTATAATTGTGGCTTTTATGTTTTCGAGTATATTTGCTATATCTATTTTTAAACATACTCCTCTTAGAGTTCGGATAAAAACGTTTAGTAAAGGTGCAGGCTCTGAAAATATGATGATGATGTTATGGATTTTTGTTCTTGCAGGTGCTTTTGCTAATTCGGCAAAGGTTATGGGTAGTGTCGATGCTATGGTAAACCTTACTCTTTCAGTTTTTCCAAGCAATATGCTTTTTATGGGCTTGTTTATAGCATCTTGTTTTATTTCTATTAGTATAGGAACCAGTGTTGGTACTATTGTAGCTTTAGCTCCTATAGCAGCAGGTATAGCTACTAACACAGGCTGTTCTCTTCCTTTTATTTTGGCTATTGTAGTAGGTGGTTCTTTCTTTGGAGATAATCTTTCTTTCATTAGTGATACAACAGTTATAGCTACTCGAACTCAAGGGTGTAATATGAGTGATAAGTTTAAGGTGAATTTATTTATTGTGGCTCCTGTAGCTTTTATATTATTAATATTATATGTTTTATTAGGTACTCAAACACATGTACCTCCTTCTAATTATCCTATAGAATATCTAAAAGTTCTACCTTATATGACAGTCTTAGTATGTGCTATTTGTGGTCTTAATGTTATGGTAGTGCTTACTATCGGACTTTTTTTAACAGGATTAATAGGTGTTTTTAGTGGTATTTATGATATTTTCGGGTGGTTTTCTTGTGTAAGAGAAGGTATATTAGGTATGGGTGATCTTATAATAATAACTATGATGGCTGGAGGAATTCTTGAGATTATCCGTAAAAATGGAGGTATAGATTTTATTATCCAGCATATAACAAAGCATATTAAAGGTAGGATAGGTGCTGAAATAACCATAGCCTTTTTAGTAAGTTTAGTAAATATTTGTACAGCCAATAATACTGTAGCTATTCTTACAGTTGGTGATATTGCTAAACAAATAGGCGATAAATATGGTGTAGATAAACGTAAAGTAGCAAGTCTTTTAGATACTTTTTCGTGCTTCATACAAGGTTTGATACCTTATGGAGCACAGATTTTAATGGCGGCAGGCTTAGCTAAAATAAATCCTATAAGCATTATTCCTTATTTGTATTATCCCATGCTATTAGGGTTAATAGCAACGCTATCGATTATATTTCAATATCCACGAAAATTTTCTAATTAGAATTTATTTAGTTTTTTAAATAATCAATCTATATGAAAGTTGCAGACATAAATAATAGAACAATAATTGAGCGTAATTTTTTCAATATATTGAGATATGGTGCTTTTGGAACTCATTCTTTAATAGAGCCTATGTCTTCTTTTAAATGGAAACGACTTTTACAAATGGTAGAAGTGCAAGGTGTTGTGCCAACTTTTGTTTCTGGAATAAATAAGTATTTAAGCGAGGATAAGGTATTTTTACCAAAAGAAATAAAAACAATAATAAGCAAAAAGACGAAACAGGCATCTATTTCTCCTTCAATAAATATGCCTAAAGAAAATATAAGATTAAGTAATACCTTTCTTAATTATAGATTGCAAAATATTATCAAAAACGAGTTGCATTCCATTGATACATCTGTAGAAACTATTGATTTGCTTAAAATTATAATAGCTAATTCTAAGTCTATGCTTAATTGTGGCATGACTCTTGAAGGTATTATTAATTTAGGAAAATATCTTAGAACTCAGGGGAAAGGAGATCGTATAGATTTTGTTAAATTAGAGAAATGGCTTTCTTATATTTTTTTGCAATCAATGGCACAATTACAAGGTAATATATTAATATCTGTTTTTGATTTTGAACAAGATGAAATACCTTTTGTACGAGAGTATAAAATTAAAGCCTATAAATTAACTATGAAAAGTATTTCAGATCTTGCAAAAGACACAGCTCAAGATTGGCATTTTAGACAAAATTCTTTTGGGTTTGTTCAAAATAACAATGCCATTTTACGACGTAATTTGCGACGAAGTTTTAGATATATAAAATACTTTCCGGCTGAGACAATTAGCAATTTTATGAGTAACATTACTAAAAGTTTAAAAGAAATAGAAGAGTAGAGTTTGCTTATTTTACAATGCTTTATTAAGAACCTTTCAAAGATTAATACGCCTAAAAACTTCTTAATATATAGTTTTTCATCTTAATATTGTCATTAGAAAGTTGTATCTTTGCAGGTATGAGATTTAAAATATTCTTTTTATTAATTATGATTACATGTGTTTTCGGAAATCTGAAAGCACAGTCGTATATACAATGTGAAGATACTTGTAGACATATACATGGTATAGACATGAGCCATTACCAAGGTAGTGTATGGTGGGAAACTATTTCACAGAATAGCAATCATAAGATTAATTATGTATACCTAAAGGCAACAGAAGGCGGAACAAATATAGATAAAACTTATTTGGAAAACATAGAGTCTGCTAAAAGAGTAGGAATGAATGTTGGGTCATATCATTTTTATCGCCCAAAAATTCCTCAAGAAATACAACTTAGAAATTTTATCACCCAGTGTCGCCCACAAGATCAAGACTTAATACCTATGGTAGATGTTGAAACAACTGGTGGATTATATACTTATGAGCTGCAGGATAGTTTGCAAAAATTTCTTGTATTAATGACGAAAGCTTATGGTGTTCGTCCATTAGTGTATACTTATACTAATTTTTATAATCGCTATCTTTTAGGCTCTATAGATGGATATAAACTATTTATAGCACAATATAATGGGCGAGAGCCTGAGCTTAAAGATGGTAGAGATATATTTGCTTGGCAGTATACAGGTAAAGGACATATCGGCGGGGTTAATGGATATATTGACAAGAGTAGATTGTTAGGAAGGCATAGCATACGTGAAATTAGATATAGAAGGCGGCATTAAGTCTACAAAAACGGAGTGTAAATTTAATATTAAAGTCACCTTATGATAATTAAGTGTCCAGAATGTGGTCATCAAGTGAGCGATAAAGCGCCTATTTGCCCAAATTGTGGCGTAGAAATAGCTGGGAACATTATAAAGTGTTTTCATTGTGGAAAGCTTTATATTAAAGAAGAAAAACAATGTCCTTTTTGTCATTATGTAAGAAAAGAAAAAGATTTACAGTCTTCCGTTAACGTTAATGATAAAGAGCAGGAAGATAATATTGAGGTAAAACCAAATATAAATTTAATAGTAAATAGGCGAGAATTAGATATACAGCGAAAAAGAAGTATATCAAAAGAAGTAACAAAAATAAAAAAAACAAAGAAATATATTCATAAATCGCTTATAATAGCTATTATGATGACTATTATAACAAGTGTTATTTTGTTTTTTACATATACAAATATAAGTAAAACAGCAGATAAACAAGAATACGAGATAGCATTAAAAGAAAAAGATTCTACATTATTTAGGCAATTTCTTGGAAAATACCCAAAATCTTCTATTAAGCAAAAAGAAATAATAAATTCTTCATTCAATAAAGGAAAGTATATTGGTAATAATGAAAAATTAGAGGAGATTATTGACAATAGTACTCGCGAGGAATTATTGAAATATTTAGATGCACATCCTAAATCTCCCTATAGAACAGCAATATTATCTAAAATAGACGAAATGGATTGGCAAAAGGCTATATTATTAAATACAAAAAGTGCTTATTTACATTATATGGCTCAGCATCCTAATGGTCTTTATAAATTAGAATCTCATGAGATATTAAATAGAGATTTCGTTAAAATAATTTCGGAAGAAGAAAAGAAGAAAGCATTTTATTGTGTCAGACAATTATTAGTAGGCATCAATACCCGTAATAAAAATAAAATTAATAGTGTGGTTGAGACTAAGTTAAAGTTTCAAGGAGCAGCAGGCTCTACTTCTAAAGATATTATTAAATATATGAATGATAAGCTATATCAGGCAGATGTAAAAACAATAAATTGGCATTTAAGTGATTTTAAAAATATAATCTTTAAAGAAGGAAACGATAGTTCTGTACAGCTTAAAATACCTGCAAAACTGATTATTGACAGAAAGGGAGGAAAAGGATTGAAAAGATATTTAATAAAAGCTACGGTAAAATCGGGGAAGATAAGACAAATAAGCTGGAGTTGAACACATATAATTATCGTTAATATAGAGTATTAAACATAATAGCAATAAGAAAAAAGTAAGCATCTCACATTTATTACTTTTGTGTGATATAATTATTTCATTAATTTTGCCTAAAGAACTTACGTTTTTTAGACAAAATATTTTTCAGATTTTCTTATATTTTTAATATTATGAGATGCTTACAAAACATTTTATATAAAACATACATATATAAATAGTACTTTTACTTTTAAAAGAAAAGATTTTTATAATTTCTTTTTATACAAAAGTTTCTAAGAACTTTATGCTGCCTTCTATTTTGAGACTTTTTGTAGTAGCAGGAATAAGTATTGACTCTCCTGCAGAAAAGGATACACGTTCGCCCATATCATCTGTAATAACAGCATTGCCATTTAAACCAACAAAAATAACAAAAGAGTCTAAATCGCTATAATCAAGCGTCATGGTATCTGTAAGGTCATAAACTGATGTAGTAAAATAAGGGCAGCGTACTATTTCTACCCCTTCATTTTTTTTAGGTATATAATGAGTTTTATAATCTGGATAAACAGTATAATCTATGCACTCAGCAGCCTGTTCCGTATGTAACTCTCGCATGTTTCCAAATTTATCTACACGTTTAAAATCATAAATGCGATAAGTTATATCACTTGTTTCCTGTATTTCTGCAAGGAAGCATCCTTTACCTATAGAGTGAATACGACCAGCAGGTAGAAAGAAAACATCTCCTTCTTTAACCTTATATTCTGTTAACGCTTCGGTTATAGTATCATTTTCTACCATATCCTTATACTCTTTAGGTGTTATAGATTTAGTAAGTCCTGTACGTAAAGAAGCATATTCTTCACTCTTCATAACATACCACATCTCTGTTTTACCACGCAACTCACCTTTTTTATGTGCTTGTTCATCATTAGGATGCACTTGAATGGAAAGTTGTTCACGAGCATCAATGAATTTAACTAACAAAGGAAAATCATTAGCAAAACGTGCATAGTTATCTTTTCCTACAAGGTCTGATTTAAGAATTTTTACAAGCTCATTAAGTTTCTTACCTGCATACTCTCCATTAGCAATAATACTCTCATTGCCACGAACTCCAGACACCTCCCAGCTTTCGCCTATTCCTTTAGGAGAATTATCTATTTTCTTGAAAGGAGCAATTTTGTTTCCACCCCAAATAGTTTGCTTTAAGAGTGGTTGAAATTTTAATAATGACATTTTTATTTAGGTTTTAACTAATTAATTATCTCTATACAAATTATAATGGTAATGCAAAATTACAAAAAAATAAACTATTTGCTATATATATTATCTTCTTTTAGAAAATGAAACATTCTATATAAGTTGCATAAAATAAGAAATATTATTATTTTTGCATAAACAAATATATTTTGATTATATATATAACTTTTGTTATTTAACAATAAAAACATTTATTTTACAATAAAAATAGAAATGAATAATCAATACTGGTTGAAAAAGAAATTACATATAACTCTGTTATTAATATTAATAAGTAATACTATTCTTGCACAGTATAATTTCAAACTATCAGGTACATTTACAGATGTTAAAAATGGTACTCTAATATGCGAATATATTATTAGAGGACAAAAACAAAAAATAATTACCGAAGAAGCTCCAATAAAAGATGGAAAATTCATATTATTTGCTAAATTAGAAAATGCTTGTGCAGCTACTTTACAAGTAAAAGATAGACAGTTTTATACTTTAAGTACTATCTTTGTACCAAACGAAGAGGCGATAGTATATGGTCCTATATCTGAAGATTATAAGTTGACATGGACAGGAACTACTTTCTATAAACAATACGGAAAAGCTAAAGACTTTATACGAGTATATGAAAATGAATTTTCACAAGCTGATCAACTTATGTACAAAGGTATAAAAGCTGGTGGAAATGTTAATAAACTCCGTAAACAAAACATGGAAGCTCGTCGAGAAATAAACTATGCAAAGGGGCTTGCAACTGTAAAGTATATACGTGAACATATAAATGAAGAAGGAACTTTAGGTATCATGGCAAGTGCTAACATAGACAGTATACCTAAACTTCTGTCAATGTATCCTAAGGAAATATCTGAGGGGAGATTAAAAAAGGAAATAGCACTTGGATTGGAATATTATAATATTTTTGTAAAAGAACGTAATGCTGCTTATTATACTAAGAATCGTATAGAAATGAGCCGACCTGCATTAGAATTTAATTTGAAAGGTCTTAATGGTAATCTTGTAACACTTAATCAATATAAAGGTAAATTTCTAATAATAGATTTTTGGGGTTCATGGTGTACTTGGTGCATAAAAGGGTTCTCAAAGCTAAAAGCTTTTTATGCACAACATAAAGATCAGGTAGAAATTATAGGAGTGGCATGTAAAGATGATGATAAACAGTGGCGTCAAGCAATTATAAAATATGCACTTCCTTGGCAACATGTACGAAGTGAAGATGGAATAGCAGAGCAAATATATAAGGTATATGGCTACCCATATAAAGTTATAATAGATAAAAATGGAACTGTTATAAAATCTTTTGCAGGTAACGACAAAGAGTTTTATACTTATATGGATAGATTATTAAAGAAATGAAATTACAAAATTAAAACGATAAGGAGTTTTTATATATCATATAAGCAATAATATATTTTATGTTTTTAGGGTAGAGCACATACTAATAATATAAAAAAAATAGGTAAATATCTGCAATGTGCAGTATTTACCTATTTATATGAAAATATTTTATTTATTTGATATCATCGTATGCCCTAAGAGCTTCTTTAAAACGATTATTAACATCTTCGAAAGAATATAGTCCATCTGCATTTTGACTAATTCCTTTTAGTTTTAAAGAGAAAACTTGTGGAGCATGTTGTAAGTCTAATAGAGACATTTTTTGTAGTTGGTCTGTACTTTGATAAACTATATTTACTGCAATATACGCCTTTCCTGTAGCATCTACCCACTTTTCAAAAACTAGTTTAGAACCTATAGGAGTCTTTTTTTCAATAGAATTAGGCAAACTATATTCTTCTACGCCAAGGGCTGCATTAACACTGGCTATGTTTGAATCGTGTCCACAAAGGAAGGTAAACTTCCTTCCTACAGAGTTTAGCTCATCAAACATATATTGTAATAAAGGATGTGCAACATTTGCAGCTACAATAGGTGCAGTGAAAAGAACATCTCCATAAACATCTTTAATCTTTGCAATCTTGGTCCAGTCTTCACGACTTATTTTATGCCCAAAAGCAGCTTTCATAGCATCTGGCTCTTCATAATATTGAAGAATAAAGGCATCACTTGCAGAATTAGCATTTTTTAAAGATCCTTTCATACCAGGCTCTTTATTTAAATCAAGTGTAATCTTTGTATCATCATAAGTGAAATCTTTTATTTCACCTTTTTTATAATACTCACTCTGTTTCATATCTAACACCTTTGCAATTAGGGCATAACTTTCTTTTAATTGTTTGTTAATGCCAACTAATCCCTCTTTACCTCCCATAGCATTGATTTGTTTCATAGCTTGCATACGGAAAGCATCACTAGTTTTTGTTAGGCGTGGATTAAAAATTGGATCCATTTTTGAAGGTACAAAGCGGTGATTTACGCTTAAGTTAGCTACAGGCATAAAGCCACTTGAGAAATATTGAGCTGTAGCTATACAACGTTGCATAGAGTTAGCATATAGATTAACCTCATCAATGGTAGGTACATGATTCTCTTTAAATAGACCTGTTTCTACTGTCCATTTGCGGAAAAACTGTCCCATTTCTGTTTCTAAAACACCACCTCTAAGAGTTAATTCACTTGCTGCAGATGTCCAATTAGTCCACTGATGTGGAGTCATTTTACTAAGTGTTGAGCCGTTAGTAGATAATGGTGAACGAATATTATGGCGAGAAAGTATTACTACTTCTTTTAATTGGTACCTACTCTTAAAGTCTTGTGTGCGCTGTAACTGTGCTAAAGATATTGATGGGCAAAGTAAAGAAAGCGCAAGTAAAAGTAAAAAGGAATTTAGTTTTTTCATTTTTCTTTAATTTGTTATTTGTTGTATTAAAGGAGTCTATATTTTCTATTAGACTCCTTTTTACATAGATAAATATTAGATCTTAGAATTTGAACTGCAATCTAGTTTCAAGTATAGAGAATGTGTTATCTTTAAAGGCATCATTGTCTGTAGCACGAGTAATAGAGCCACGTACACGCCAAATCATATATTTATTAATGTAATAGTTGAATGTAAGTGAATAATCATTAACTTTACCTCCACGAATATTTGCTTTATTGTCTGTTAAGGTAGAATAATTGTATCCTGCAACTAATTCCATAGAACCAGGATCAGGAGTAGCAATACCTGCATCAGATTTTGTATATGTATAACCATTACCTTTAACAAGGAAGCGGAGGTTAGTGTATGCACCATAGGCATGATAGTTTGGCATTTCTTTATCACGTGTAATGTTTACATAGAAATACTGTCCTTCAACACCAAAATTGCCATAAGCTGCTGTAAATTCTGGAGATATCTTCCATAAATTCTTAGCATTGCCGATAGTGGCTTTTTGTACTTCTACATTAGCAATACGAGTTGGGAATGATGCTTTAAGAGTATAACTTTTGTGATTTAATTTTTCGTCAGAATTGTAACGAGGAGTTTCAAAAGCACCACTGACTCCTACATGAAATAATTTGCCTCTTTGGGTAAAAGGACGATAGACAAAACGAGTCATAACACCCCATGCTTCATTTCCTATTTTATCGGTAGAATTTTTCATAGCATCATTTTCTGCAAATAGAGAAGCTGTTGCATGTATTTTATCACCAGAATGTACAAACATAGCACCAAGCAAACGACTATTAAAGAAAGCTTGATTAGCTTCAGGCTCTTCCATAGATATTTTGAAACTTGAAGAAGTAGCACTCTGAAGACCAAACTGATGAACAAAATAACCTGCACGAACTAGGTTCTCTTTATTGAAATTATAATCAATGTTGATATCTTTCAAAGAGAGCTTTTGACGTGCATAGCCGATATCTACTTTAGCTTTCCATTTGCCATATCTAGCACTAAAACCTACACGAGCATCAGGAATAGCTGCACCATTGTTTAGTTTTTTGTTTAACTCTTCATTGTTATTTTTCATTATACCTGCATCTATAAGAATACGACCAGAAACTTTCGTTTCTAATTTCGATTCTTTTTGAGCAAAAGTACTTGTACTAACGAGCAATCCACAGATTGCAATTGCAATATTTCTTTTCATATCTTAGATAAATATGTTGATTAATAATACTTTAAGTTTTATTTTTAATTCGAAGCTTTAAAAGTACTTTTAGTAACTTTTCCTTCTTTTACTAATTTTGCAAATTCTTTTTTAGCCTTTGCCATTTGAGCTTGAAAAGCAGGATTAGCATGCAGGCGAGCTACCACTGCAGCACTTACTATACGAGCAGCATCTACATCGCTTTGCCAGTGATATCCACAAATAACACGACTTTGTCCCATCTCATATCCACGTTTTAGAATTTCGTTTTGACGATCTACATTTATTTCTGAAAGTACAAGAGCTGTAGCCCAACCTATAGCAGTATGTCCAGAAGGATAGGAACCATTAGTAGAAAGTTCCTGCTGCTGTTCTGGGTTGCAGGTCATTTCTTTATAAAAAGCAAAAGGACGAATGCGCATATAATGATTTTTAGCTCCACGTGTAGCAAGGTCGCCAGCATCTTCGCGTATATTTAAAACAAGTTTATAAATTTCAGGTGTTGTTTCTTTGCTAATATTTACACCAAAGGCTTCTGAAAAAGCCTGTGGAACACCATCACCACCCACACGAGCATCTTTTACAGCCTGATCGCCTCGTGGAGTATCACGTTGCATTTTTCCCCATTGGTATTGTGCTTCATCATAAAGAAACTGAACACTGCCTTGTTTTGGAGGAGCTGGAAGAAGATCTAAAGAGCTTGCTTGCTGTCCATCTTGAAGAAAATACAAATCAGGTCTTGTTCTAACATCTTTAATCTTAGAAGAGTTTTGTGCAAATGTTGTTACTGAAAAAAATGTCAGTACGCTAACAAAAAGAGTTTTGTTTACCATAAGTTTTAATTTTAATAGATTTTTAAAAATGTTTTTATGTGTTGCAAAGATAGTATAAGAGAATAAAAAAAATAGTTGCATTTGGTTATTTTTAAAAAATAATAAATTGCAACTATCTTAAAGTGCTTATTATCAGTGCTTATTTATTCTGCTATTTTTATTATATAATAAACTAAAGTATATGGATTAGTATCACAATAGGTTTTAAGAGATGTAATATTTTCTTTTATTTTGCTATGGTATATTCTGCTTATTACCGGATTTAAGTTGCCAAGAACACCTATCATTCCTGGTAGTAAGGTACGTTTTACTTTAGGGTTAGCTAAAAGAAGTAATAAGACCTTTATCTGTTGATTGTTATGACCATTGAAATGAAGAATATTTTCTATTACTTCTTTATCAGTTTTTAAAAAACTTTCATAAAGCAGAATGATGTTTGAAGCTATTCTACTTGTAATATCACGTGTAGCTGTACATATGTTGTTAATTTGGCAGTGGTCAAACCGTCGTAGTCTTTGACTTTCATTCTCTTTCATTATGATATTATACTTATAAGTATATTCTTGCATAAGGTTTTGTAGTCTTATAAGTAAATTTATTTGCGTAAAATGATTATCTATATTACAAAGAGAGCGTAAAATGGTTATTCGGTCTTGTATTGTAACTTTTTTTTGGATATTCTCTAATTCGGCTATTAGAGTATCTATAACAAAAGGATAAACTTTTACGGTTTGCAGTTTTTGTTTTGTGTTGTTTATGTATTTTAGAATTTCATTCAAGGCTTTATCAGAAAAGATCTGCTCATATTCTTTTTTTATAATAGTAAAATCGTTATAAATTTCTGATAGAGGTTTACGATGGCTATTCTCTTCTATTTTATCTAACATTGTAGACATATTTTCATTTATACCATGTAAGGTAAGAATGCCTTCTGAAGAAATGCGAAGCATTTGAACATGTTCTACTAAATTGTGTACATTACATAGCCATTTTTCATTGCGATTACTTTGATAGATGATCAAATCGATATTATTTGAATTTTTAGCTTTTTCAGAATCGTTAATAAGTTGTTTCTGCTCTTGAAAATCTGTATTACGGATTTGCTCTATTTGTCTATCAATAACTTTTATCATTTGTAAAGCAGCATCACGATTTATATGCATTATACGTTCAGAAATATGTTTTATCTGCTCATTAGTTTTTGTTATATTTTTTCTATTAGTTTTTATTAGTTTTATACTATTATTTATATCTGTAATAGCATCTTTACCATTTTGTTCGAGATAGGCAAGCATAGTATTTAAGCTCTTTGACCGTTGTTGTAGGTCATTTATTCGTATTTGTAATTGTTTTTTCTGCAAACTATGGTATTTATATATTGAAAGTAAATATACTAAGATAATAAATATTAGGGCAGGTATTATAATTAGAAACAATAGTATGCTATTAACTTTATTATCAAAACTAATCCACTCTAATTTATTTTCTTTATAGGGGGATAAAATAGCCATTCCAATATTAGAGCCAAGGTAAAGCTTTTTTTTGCTTACAAAGCATGCAAGTGGATTAAAGCGAATATCTGCATATAACAGTCCACAGTCTTTAATCTTTTTATTTTTAATGATATATTTATGTATTCCTGCTTCAGGTATTGTATATATAATACTGTCATTTATGCTAAAAAGTCGTTTATTACCATTAACTTCTATGGAGTCTATCCCAAGATATAGTAGCTTATGATTAGTTAAAAAAAGAACATTTCGCTCATAACTATTATTTACTAGTAAGTCATGTATGAAGGGATATTTTCCAGTGCCTTTAACAGGGAACACCTTTCCTCCAGAAAGGCAAAAAATGCCGTCATTTAGAGTTGATATATATAGATCTTCACTATATAGAACATGAGATATTGATGTTATATATTTATTGTTCAATTGTTTAAGGGTATCAATTTTACAAGTTTTAGAATCTATGCTCAGTAGGAAATCTTGAATACCGAGAAGAATTTTTTTATTTTTTGGCAAAACGGTCATAGATGTAATATGTGTATTAGTATGGTAAAGAAGCCGTGGGTGTACTAAAAGATAATTATATAAGTAAGAATCAGTGATATTGACATAGTATAGATTATTATTATTACAGTAATAAATAGTATTTCCAATAGCACAAAATGATGTAATGTTATTATCTTGAGGGAACTCATATATTTTATAAGCTGCCCCAGTACCAGCTTTTTGAAAAAACAATTCATTATAATCGTTAACGTAATAAAAATCTTTCCCATTGTAAAAAGCTGATAGTATAGGTGTATTACTATTAAGTACACCTAAATGGTGAGGAATTCTCCATACAGCATTATTAGTTATCATCAATGAGAAACCATTACCATTATTTGGTAGGATAAAATTATGTGATGTGTTAGGAATGTTATAATATAATGGTATAGAAACAAACCTTTTTAGGTCATCAGAAAGATGAATGGAAGAAGGAGATATGAAATAGTAAACTTTCCCTATTTTGTAAAAAGCCAAAGCTGTGTTAGGGAGTGATATTTCTTTAATAAGTTTTCCTTCAAGAGTTTCTATAATCATTTGTCGATCAAGGAGAATGTATAATTTCCCATTATTTATGGATAAATAGTTAATATTGTGCCCTTTATGCCTAAAATAAATCTTTTTATTTTGTAAATTATAAAATATTAGCCCTTCATGAGTAGCTGCAAATAAATATTTTCCTTTACTAATACATAGTTGGGTAATAGGGAAAGGCATACCTTTATTTTTTATATTGTGCTTGTTTAGAGGGTATATAGGTATCATTTGTGAGTTATCATGATTTTTTAAATCTATTTTATAAAGACCTTGTGAAGTAGCAGCAAAGATGTTGCTATCAGATATTTCAATATCGTAAGGAGAATAGCGATTCCCTTTATTCTTGATAGTGTATGTCTTCTTATGAGCAAGTGTATTATTCTCTATCTTATAAAGCTGTATCCCTGCATTTCGTGATGCTATCCATAATTTAGAAGAGTCTTGGATATCACGTGCTATATCATAGATGCGGTCTAGTCCTGTATTATATTTTTTATTATTTTGTTTTTCAATGTGATATATTATTCCTGTTTCGCTTCCTATCCAATAACCATTATTGTCAGACGATAAGGAAGAAAGCTGTTCATTACAGAGGTATTCCATATCGAAGAGCAAATTAGCAGTTTCTTTATTATCGCAAGATGTAAATAAGAATATGTTAGATAGGCATATAAAAATACATATATAATAGTAAGGATGTTTTTTTAACATATAATATCTCATGGTTATTTTATTGTTAGTGGCATGCTTTTATTTCAGACTATTTCGTCTGATAAATATCACTTTGTCATATAGAGAAGTATCATATTTTTCTAATACCATTGTACGCTTTGTGAAAAGCTGCTATGCTTGTCGTATTTTAAAGCATCGGTAAGAGTGGAAGCATTGGCACGGAAGGTAAAATTATAAGAAGTGTAAGGAGCTAGTACTACAGAGGCACTCATATTGAAGCAGTGAAGATCGCGTGAGAGGCTGGCAGTAGTCATGCTCAATTTATGATTATCAAAATCATATCCTGAAGAGAAATTAATATTCCATCCATCACTAATACGTATGTTACCACTAAAATTAAGTGTTTGTGAAAATCTATATGCGTATCGCATCTTATCGTAAAGGAATTTTCCACCTATATCTTCACGCATAGTGATACCATATCCAAAGGTTAAAGACCATGGCATGTTAAAGGTCATATAACCATCTTCATCAGTTGCAGCAATATTGCCTTCTTGTTTTTTTGCTTTATATTTGCCTTTTTCTAATTTATCATCGATATTACTATCAATATCTGTTTCTGTTTTTCTACGATCGCTATTGTCATCTTCATCTTTGCTTTTTCGCTCATCGTGACTAAACAGTTTCTTAATTTTATCAGGATTGATTGTATATGAGATATTTTGCGAGAAACCTTGGAAACGTGGCATACGACCGAATGATATTTCGGTATTATTGCTTTGATGTATAGCACCATTTTTATCTACTTCCCAAGCATAAGTAGCAAATTGAGCATTCATGGAGAATGTGTAGCTTTTAGAAAGTTTGAGACGTATACGGGTAGACAAATCGGACCATGGATGTATCTTTGCTGCGGCATTATATGACATGGAAAGTCCCAGTTCGTCAATGAGGCTAATTTTTTTATATCCTGTAGAGTCTTTCTCACTTCGTAGCTTCATTTCAATATTATTACTAATATCCCATGATAACATTTCAGACTTAGTATTACCAGGAACTCCATAAAGCTCATTTTGATATGGTGAATATTCAATAAAACTTACATTACCATCAGCATCTGTTTTTTGATAGCTATCCCAATAACCATATTTGCGTGCTCCAAAATTAGGTGAGTAAGAGAAAGATATATTTGGTGTTATTACATGACGAATAGCCATTATTTTAGATCCAAATATTTTTTTATTTGGGACATAAAAACCATATAATTTTGTAGTCATTCCTACGCTAAGACTCCAGTTATAGATGTTATGAAAGCCATAAGTAGTATCTGCAATTTCCTTTCTTAAAGAGTTATCCCATGAGCGTGTAACTTTATTGGTATACATGCGATCGGTAAACTGAAAGGACGGAGTTATATTAATGTAGTTAAAAAGGCTGAAGTTGCCTTGTATAGGAATGGTATGTTGAAAAGCATTTTTCCAATCTTTTATAATATTAGAATGTAAAAGGTTATTTTCTTTAGTGTTTATAGAATTAGAGAGTTGCCCTGTATAACTCATAGAGATTTTCTCATACCATCGTTCTTTTCCCACAGCATGTTTACGCTTAAAAGGATAAAATCGAGATATAGACAAGTTTACATCAGGCAAAGTAAGAGCTATGGTAGAATCGATCATGTTTTGTGAAAGATTGGCAGTGGTATTTAATGTTAATCCTATGCTTGAAAATCTTGTATTATAGCTGATAGATGATGTTCGTGTACTTTGTGTAAGTGCCTGCGGATTGTACATACTATAAAGATTGTTACGTTCGTATGATGAAGAGGCAAAGTTTACACTTGCAGATAGAGAGTTAAAAGGATTTGCTTTTGAGTCCTGACGATGATTCCATTGTAGCTTGAAACTTTCTTGCCGAGAGTAGTCAGGAAAGCCCTTATCTCCCAATCTTGTGTCTTGGTAGCTAAAGAGGAACGAACCTGAATATCTATACCTCTTGCGATAGTTAGAAGCAGCACTTATACCCCATGACCCTTGAGTATATATCTCGCCTAAGAGTTTTAAATCCCATTTATCATTGATGGCAAAATAATATCCTATATCACGTAGATAGAACCCGCGCGTATATTCTTCACCATAGCTGGGCATAATAAGTCCCGAAGAGTATTTTTTCGAAAACGGAAAGAAACCGTATGGTATTGCTAAAGGAAGTGGCACGTCAGCTACTACAAGGTATGCAGGGCCGAAGACAACATCTTTTCCTGGACGGACTTTAGCACGAGAAAGTGCGATGTAGAAATCTGGGTGGGGTTTGTCGCAAGTTGTATAACGACCATGTTGCAGATAAACTATACCTGTAGAGTCGCGCTTGCCCGTTTCTCCGCTTAAATATCCTTCTTCTTGATGTGTATAAATATCTTTTATTATTCCTTTCTTCGATTTAAAATTGAAGGCCATTGTGTCTGTTTTATACTCATCATTTCCCATGTTAAAGATAGGCTTGCCTTTTATTCCTTCTTTAGAAGTAGAATCTATACTACCAGTAGCACGTACAAGTGAGTTGTTTAAATCCATAGAGATTTTATCACTTTGTAATTTCATGTTTTCATAGTCTACTTTTGAGTTGCCATAAAGATGAGCTATTCCTGTATTGGTATTGTATACTATAGAGTCATCTGCGGTATAGTAAACAGGGGCATCTATAGTTTTTGAACGTAATCGCATAATACTATCGGCACGAATAGAGTCGTCTACAGCTTTGTTATGTAGGTAAATGGAATACTGCAAAGAGTCCATTTTTATTGTATCTATTTTTGGATCTTCTTTCTTTGTTGATGATATATTATTATTTATACTTGTTTTAGGGTATAAAATACTATCTATGGGTACAATAATAGGTTTTGTCGTTTTAGAGATATTTCTAAGCGACAAAGGCATGTTTATTTTTGCCATTGCTATGGCTATGGTAAAAATAAACAGAGTTATAATAGTCTTATTCCTCATGATCTTTAGCATGCAAATTTACATAAATCCTATTGAAAAATGAGGACGTTTCGCTGTTTTTAACGTTTTAAGATTTATTAAAGGATTATTATGTATAGAAAAAGATTGCATTTTTATATTGAATATTATTGCTGTCTGGTAAAACTCCAAAAAGTATAAATATCTTCCCTGAAGCCCCGTAAAAAAGGACTTCTGAGATAAATCTTTCAAAAATAAAATCCCTAATTGAAAAGACTTAGTTCTGGTGGTGCTTTTTGCATCTCCTTTGCAAGGAAATTATTTCATGTTTTTCTCGAGATTTTCCATGAATGCAATAAAATCGATGTAGTACATGAGCATAATTAGTGCCATGGTAATAATCTGCGAGAAAGCACAATGCCTCTTGATGCTTCTTGACAGGACTGTTATCAGCAAATTCTCAATCAAGACCACATATATCTGTATTTGTATAGCATTGGCGCTATACCCATAGAAGAGAAATGAAGTGAGAAGTTCTGTTTAAGCTATTTGTACAACGACTCAATAGCACTATCTTAGTATAATAATATCTCTTAGAGATTTTTAAATATATAATGGGCATTTGAAGTCAAATGCCCATTATACTTAAAATGTTCTTTTAATAAGCGAATAAAGGATACTTCTTCATGGTTTCATTTACTTTAGAACGAACATTTGTTATTGTTTGTTCATTTTCTGGATCAGAAAGTACTTTATCAATAAGTTCTGCTATAAGTACCATTAAGTCTTCTTTAGCACCACGAGTAGTAATAGCAGCAGTGCCAAGACGTATACCAGATGTTTGGAAAGCTGACCTTGTGTCGAAAGGCACCATGTTTTTATTAACTGTTATGTCAGCAGCAACAAGTGCATTCTCTGCGACCTTACCAGTAAGATCAGGATATTTAGTGCGGAGGTCAAGTAACATAGAATGATTATCAGTACCTCCGGAAACTATTCCATATCCACGCTTAATAAGCTCTTCTGCTAAGATAGCTGCATTTTTCTTTACCTGTAGAGCATAATTTTTCCAATTAGGTTCAAGAATTTCACCAAAGGCAACAGCCTTGGCTGCAATAACGTGCTCTAAAGGACCACCTTGATTACCTGGGAAGACGGCGGAGTCTAATAATTGAGACATCTTTTTTACTACACCTTTAGGAGTGGTGTACCCCCATGGGTTATCAAAGTCTTTCCCCATCATAATAACTCCTCCACGTGGTCCACGAAGGGTTTTATGTGTAGTAGTAGTAACAATGTGGGCATATTTAACAGGATTTTCAAGCAAGCCAGCAGCTATTAAGCCAGCAGGGTGAGCCATATCAACCATAAAGATAGCCCCTATCTCATTAGCCACTTTGCGAATACGTGCATAATCCCACTCTCTACTATAAGCAGAAGCTCCTGCTATTATCAGCTTAGGCTTATGTTTATAAGCAAGAAGCTCAAGATTATCATAATCTACACGTCCAGTATCCTTATTAAGCTGATAACCTATATGGTGATAAAGGATTCCTGAGTTATTTACAGGACTACCATGAGAGAGATGTCCTCCATGATTAAGGTCTAGACCCATAAAGCAGTCTCCTGGTTTTAAAACAGCTAAAAGAACAGCTTGATTAGCCTGAGCCCCAGAGTGAGGCTGTACATTTGCCCAACATGCACCGAACACTTTTTTAACACGTTCTATACAAAGTGTTTCAACTTCATCTACTACCTGACAGCCACCATAATAACGTTTTCCAGGATACCCTTCTGCGTATTTGTTTGTAAGACATGAACCCATAGCAGCCATTACTTCATCACTAACAAAATTTTCTGATGCGATAAGCTCAATACCTTTTAATTGGCGTTGATGTTCTTTTTCGATAAGATTAAAAATAGTAGTATCTTTTCTCATAAGTTATATAAAATGTTTAGATAAAAGCCATATATATAAAGGTTAACCTTAAACGGCTTTTATAGTTATAGATCTGCTGCAAATATACGAAAACTACTTTAAGTAAATACATACTTTTTGAAATAAAAAAATGAAATTTTATAGTTTTTTATACAAATTGATATTATCTTTGTGGAAGAAAAATGAATATAGATGAATAATTCTCTTAATATAGCTGTTGTCGGTGGTGGAGCCGCAGGCTTTTTTACTGCAATAACAGCTAAAAAAAACTTTCCAGAAGCTAATGTAACTATATTTGAGAAATGTAATAAGGTATTAGCAAAGGTAAAGGTTACTGGAGGGGGGCGTTGCAATCTTACTAATACTTTTATTCATGTTACAGACATGAAACAAGTATATCCACGAGGAAGTAAGATGATGAAGCACCTTTTCAAGTTGTTTGACAACAAAGCTTGTATGCATTGGTTTAGCAAACATGGCGTTCCTCTTATTATACAAGAGGATCAGCGAGTTTTTCCTAAAACTCAAGATTCTCGTACTATAATGGAAGTACTTTTAAAAGAAGCAAATAGATTAGGGATAAAAGTCATTGTAAGTAAACAAATAGTATCGTTAAAACAGAATAATGATGGATTATTTTGTCTTACATTTGTTGATCGTTCAGAGATTTTTTTTAATAGAGTAGCCATTACTACAGGTGGTGCTACAATATCACACCAGTTAGATTACCTAAAGATGTTGGGACATACTATTGAAAAGCCTATTCCGTCTCTTTTTTCTTTTAAAATAGAGGAAGAAAGATTCTTAAAACTTAAGGGTACTGTGGTTCCTCAGGTGGTGGTAAGCATACAAGGTAAAAAACTACATGCGGTGGGAGATTTGCTTATTACACATTGGGGAGTAAGTGGTCCTGTTATTTTAAAACTTTCGTCTTATGCTGCTAGGTTTTTAGAAGAAAATCATTATAAAGCACAAATAGCCATTAGTTGGGTAGGAGATAGGTCTCGCAAGGAAGTAGAAGCTACAATACATAAAATAATTAAAGATAATCTAAAAAAACAGTTAAATAGTATTCGCCCCTTTAATCTTACTTCTAAACTATGGTTATATATTATTAATAAAGTAGGGTTGGATCAAGTAAGGTTGTGGAGTGAATTAGGTAAGAAAGGTTTTAATAGGATAGTAGAAGTGTTATCTAACGATGTTTATACTATTATAAATAGAGGTACATATAAAGATGAATTTGTTACTTGTGGTGGTATAAGTTTAAAGTCGATAAATCAAAACACACTTGAGAGCAAGAGTTGTCCAGGTCTTTTTTTTGCAGGTGAAATCCTTGATGTAGATGGTGTTACAGGAGGATTTAATTTACAAGCAGCTTGGACAATGGGATATACTGTAGGGCAGTATATAGGAATAAAAAATAATAAATAATAAATAATAATTACTTTGTATTAATGTGATAGTATGAATATATTTAAAGAATTAAGAAGAAAGAACCACCCACGAGTATTGGGAGCTATTGATATTTTTAAGTACATTGGTCCTGGTCTGCTTGTAACAGTAGGATTTATAGATCCTGGTAATTGGGCTAGTAACTTTGCAGCAGGCTCTGATTTTGGTTACACTTTATTATGGGTAGTAACACTATCTACTATAATGCTCATTATTTTACAACATAATGTAGCCCATTTAGGTATTGTAACAGGTTTATGTTTAAGTGAGGCAGCAGTGAAATATTCACCAAAATGGTTGGGAAAGCCTATTGTGGTAAGTGCTTTTTTTGCGAGTATATCTACTTCTTTAGCAGAAATCTTAGGTGGTGCAATAGCTTTACAAATGCTTTTTGGTATAAGTATTCCTAATGGGGCATTGTTAACTACAATAGCAGTACTTATAATGCTTTTTACTAATAGTTATAAGCGTATGGAAAAGGCTATTATAGGCTTTGTATCAATGATAGGTTTATCTTTTTTATATGAGCTTTTTTTAGTAGACATACCTTGGCCAGAAGCTCTTAAAGGTGCGTTCTTACCTTCCGTTCCTCAGGGTTCTCTTATGATAATAATGAGTGTGTTAGGTGCTGTTGTAATGCCTCATAACTTGTTTTTACATTCAGAGATAGTACAGAGTCGTGAAATTAATATAAAAGGTGATGAGCGCATAGAACGTATGTTGAAATATGAGTTTTGCGATACTTTGTTTTCGATGATAGTGGGCTGGGCTATTAATTCTGCAATGATACTACTTGCAGCTAGTACTTTTTACACTCATGGTAGTCATATTAATGAGTTGGCACAAGCACAAGCACTTCTCACACCATTACTTGGTAATAATGCTGCAAATATTTTTGCTATAGCCTTGTTATTAGCAGGTGTATCAAGTACTATAACCAGTGGTATGGCAGGAGGTAGTATCTTTTCAGGATTATTTAGTGAACCATATAATGTAAAAGATATACATTCTATAATAGGTGTTTTACTTTCGTTAGGTATTGCTTTATTAATGATTTTCTTTATAGGTAATCCTTTTAAAGGACTGATAATATCACAGATGATTTTATCTATTCAGTTACCTTTTACAATGTTTTTACAGGTAAGTCTAACTTCTTCTAAGCATGTAATGGGAAAATATGTAAATGAAAAAAGTACTACTATATTATTATATTTTTTAGCAACACTTGTATCTGCTTTAAATATTTGGTTGCTAATAGAAGCTATATAACGAAAAAAATTAGTAAGTTTGCATCACAATTAATAACTAAAATTATGAAGAAAATATTTACTATTCTTTTGTTTGGACTAATTCTTCAGACAAATGTATTTGCCTCTAAAGTGCAACGACCAAAATTAGTGATAGGATTAGTAGTAGATCAAATGAGATGGGATTACCTTTATTACTATTACACCGACTATTGTAATAATGGCTTAAGACGATTATTAGATAATGGGTATAGCTTTGCAAACACACAGATAAGCTATTCTCCTGCAGTTACAGCAGTAGGGCATTCTTCTATATTTACCGGAACAGTACCTGCTATTCATGGTATAGCTGGTAATTACTTTTGGCAAAAAGACAAATTAGTATATTGCTGTGAAGATGACAATGTACAAGGTGTTGGTAGTACAGGTAAAGAAGGAAAGATGAGTCCTCAACGAATGCTAACCACCACTATAGGAGATGAGCTTCGTGTTTCTACTGATTTTCGTTCACGTGTTTTTGGTGTATCACTAAAAGATCGTGCAGCAATTTTACCAGCAGGACATTCTGCCAACGCTGCCTTTTGGTGGGGAACAAAAGCTGGGCATTTTATTTCATCTACTTATTACATGGGAAAATTACCAGAATGGCTTATAGCCTTTAATGCTACACATAGTAAGCCTTCAGGTTATGATATAAAGACATCTACAGAAGGGGTAACAATGACCTTTGATATGGCTAAAGCAGTTATTAATAATTATAGGTTAGGTAGTAATGGGGCTACAGATATGTTAACGATTAGTGTTTCTTCTACTGATGCGATAGGACACAAATATTCTACACGAGGTAAAGAAAATAAGCAGGTTTATATGCAATTAGATAAAGATATTGCCGATTTTCTTACCTATTTAGATAAGAACATAGGGAGTGGTAATTATCTTATCTTTTTAACAGCCGATCATGGAGCAGCTCATAATTTTAATTATCTGCGAGAAAATAAGATACCAGCAGGTGGTTGGGATTGGGAAACATCAACTAAAAAACTTAACACACATCTTAAAACTAAGTTTGGTGTTGCACCTGTAATGGGGGAAGATAATTATCAGTTCTTTTTAAATGACTCTATAATAGCAAAAGCTGGATTGAAAAAAGAAGATGTTATAGATGAGTCGGTAGAGTTTTTAAAGCATGATTCACTTATTATGTATGCTTTTGATTATAATAAGTTGGCACAGATTACTATGCCTACAGTTTTGAAAGAGCGTTTGGTTAATGGTTATTTCCGCGATCGCTCTGGTGAGATAGGTATTGTAACTCGTCCTCAGGTGTTTGGAGCTAAAGATGTACCATCTTATCGAGGTACACAGCATGGACAACCTTTCCCTTATGATACTCATATACCATTCCTTCTTTATGGATATAATATACCACAAGGAGAGGACACTGAAGTTATAGGTATAGAAGATATAGCACCTACAATTTGTGCTTTACTTCATATACAAATGCCTGATGGATGTTTAGGTAAACCACGAACATTAAAACATCAAAAAGCGATAAAATAAGCATGCATATTGCAATAGCAGGAAATATAGGAAGTGGGAAGACTACTCTTACAAAGATGTTAGCCAAAAAGTATAATTGGTTGCCTCGTTTTGAGTCAGTGGATTATAATCCTTATCTTGAAGATTATTATAAAGATCTTAAAAGATGGTCATTCCCTATGGAAATTTTCTTTCTTAAAGAGCGTTTTAAGGACTTATTAGAGATAAGTAAGTGTGATAAGCATGTAGTACAAGATCGCTCTATATATGAAGGTGTATATGTTTTTACTGCAAACAATTATGCTATGGGAAATCTAGATGATAGAGATTTTGAAACATATATGGAACTATTTAAAGATTTAACAGATGTAGTAAAAATACCAGATCTAATGATTTATCTACGCTCATCAGTGAGCCATCTCGTGGCAAATATAGAGAAGCGTGGCAGAAGTTATGAACAAAAAATGCCTTTGGGATATCTTGAGAATATAAATAAACGTTATGATGACTTTATAATGAAAAAATATAAGGGTAAGGTTTTAGTTATAGATGCTGATAAGTTAGATTATCAGCATAATCCAAAAGACTTTGGAGTGATTACAGATAAAATAGACAGAGAGCTTTTTGGCTTGTTTTAAAAAGTGATTGATATTAAATCAAATATATATAAATGCATATAGCTATCGCAGGAAATATTGGTGCAGGAAAGACAACACTCACCAAGATGCTCGCAAAACGTTATGGTTGGAAAGCTCATTTTGAGCCAGTAGATAATAATCCTTATCTTGAAGATTATTATAAAGATATGAAACGCTGGGCTTTTAATCTTCAAATATACTTTCTGAACAAACGTTTTTGTGATGTCGTAGAAATATCTAAGAGCAATGATACTATTGTTCAGGATCGCACAATATTTGAAGATGCTCGCATCTTTGCACCTAATCTTCATGAGATGGGGCTTATGAGTGATCGTGACTTCAATAATTACTCACATCTTTTCGATTTGATGATGTCTTTAGTGAAGATACCAGATTTACTTATTTATATACGCTGTTCCATTCCTCGCTTAATTGACCATATTCAGCAACGAGGGCGTGAATATGAGCAAGCTATGCGTATAGATTATCTAAAGGGATTAAACAGGCGTTATGAAGATTGGATAAAAGATTATAAAGGGCATTTAATTATAGTAGATGGTGATACAACAGACTTTCAGGATAATCCAAAGGATTTTAAGCGTATTACAGATATGATAGACGATCGCCTTTTTGGATTATTTCCAATAGATGATAAGTAAATATTATTATATGGCATAAATATGATTAATAGAATATTAATTAGTTATTATTTATAGGACTATTAAAATATTAAGTTATTTTCGTTTCTTTTGTGTATTAAATAAGTGAGGGCATGTAGGATATATCTTTATACTACTTGCCTTTCACTTTTATATAAGTATTTAAAGAAAGTATATTTTTTTTGTTAGATAGAAATATAATAAAGTTATCTCTAAGCTATCTTTAGTTTTTTTTACTTTCCTCATACTTATATACTATTGTTTTTGTGTAAATTTGCACAACAAGTAGGAATTATAAATATATAATTCTTTTATTATGCTTTAAAGATTGTATTATAAATGAAAGTTTTCAGATTATCTTATGCCAGTTTATTTCCTTTGATTAAGCAGGCAAAGCATCTGTGGGTATCTTACTTTTGGACTGTTCCAGACAGCCTTTGGGCTTTAAAGGTAACTGTGGCTATAGCTATAATGATTATTCCATGCTGCCTATTAGGCGACCCTTTTATCGGTTGTACATTAGGGTTAGGATCTGTAGGAGCTGCTCTTGCTGAAAGCGATGATCACCCTCGTGGTAGGCGATATAGTTTGGTTATAACTATTATAAGTTTTGTTGTTATGAGTACAAGCGTAGAGCTTCTTCATAATTATCCATGGGTCTATGGTCCAACTATGGCTATTACTACGTTTATTCTTATTCTTTTAGGAGGATTAGGCTCACGTTTTCAAGGTGTTACTTTTGGAGCATTACTTGTAGGGGTATATGCTATGTTAGGTTTAGGTTTTCGTCCTTGGTATTATCAACCTATTCTTTTACCACTTGGTGGATTAATGTATGGTAGTATATCTTTACTACTTTTATCTTTTCGTCCCTATCGTTTACTTAAAGAGCAACTTACTTCAGGATATTCAAGTCTTGGCGAATATTTATTATTAAAAGCCTCTCTTTTCCCATGTACAAAGTATGATTATAAGTATATGCAGCCACGTTTGGCAAGTAAAAATATAGCTGTAGGCGAAGGAGTAGATAAGTTTAAGAATGTGCTTTATAATTTTCTTAATGTTTTGGAGGGAAAGTCTTTAGACGGTGTTTCACCTTATTATAGACAGTGGATTATCCTTCAGCAGCTTCACGAACGTGCTACTTCTACTCATCAGCGTTATGATGTTTTGAGTAAACGTTGTAAGAATGTTCTACTTTTAGAAGGTTTTGGGCAATATATGAAAGTACAAGCACAGACTATAAAGCGTTTTGGGTCTAACGTGTTATTAGATAAAAACTTTGTTTTACCAACCTCATTGAGTTGGACACATGACATGGTTAAGATGCAATTAGAGCAGAGCAAGAGTGATCCTGAATATAATTCTCTATCACTACTTTATAACAACTTAGAACATATACAGTCTTTACTTATTTCTTTACAAGATACATCTATTGGTTATAAGATTCCACTTGACGACTTACAGTATAAACCAGCCCCATTTATAGAAAGGTTGCGCTCATTGTTTAGTATAGACAATTTACGTTTCCGCCATGCTTTACGTTTATCGTTATGTATGCTTTTAGGTTATATTTTAATGGAAATATTCCATTTAGAGAAAGGGGTATGGATTATTCTTACTACAGTTTTTGTATGCCAGCGCGACTATGTTGCCACTCGTAGACGTCTTCCTGAACGCATTTTTGGGACTTTTTTTGGGGTATTGTTAGGTGCGGTCTTTGCCAAACTTTTACCTTCTATTGAGGGACAAATTTTAGTTACATTAGGTTCTATCTTTACTTTTTTTTATTGGGTAAGAAAGCGATATACTATAGCAGTAATATTTATATCTACATTTGTCATAGGCTCTTTTAATCTGCAAGGTGGTTATCAGATAAGTTTGGCAGGGTATAGGTTGTTATATACTTTAATAGGATCTGTAATTTCTTTTATAAGTGTTCGCTTTTTATGGCCTGACTGGCAGTATAGACATATACCACAATATCTTGATGAGGCTCTCACGAAAACAGGTAGATATTTTTATACTATATATGCAACAAATGTGCAAGGTACAGTATATTACCATAATCGTCGTGCTGCACATTATGCTGATAATGCGCTTGCTATGGCATGGCAAGGAATGGGTGTAGAACCTAAAAAGAAGCGATTATTACAACAAAAGGCATATATTTTAACCTATCTTCACCATTCCTTATTATCATATGTATCGGCTTTAGGTGCCCATTATTATGACAAACAATTACCACAAGAAGATATAGATATATGTAAGCATATAACTGCTGTTATCGAGCAAGTAAGGAATAATTTACATACACCTGCTAATATACATACAGCTGCTTTACAGTTTTCTGAAGCTAAGAAATGGAACGTATTATTAAAACAACGTGCAAAGCAAACTAATCAGCAAAATCTTACTATTCTTTATAATATTTCTCGTACCGTTACTGATTTACTAAAGGAAAGTTTAGATGCTGATGTTAGATTAAATAAAGTATAGCAAAAGCAGCTAAAAAATATTTTGAGAGATAATAATATGTTATATTTTCTCTTTATATTTACAAAGACGTCATCTTAACATAAGATATAACGTTTTTAATGCTTTGCTTTTTTATAAATATTATTCATAATCATCTACAACAGAATTAATCATGTCCATCATAGGTTTTCCTACTTTACATATATTTGCAAGCTGGTCTTCCCAATTAGGTTGTAAGAAGAAGTCGTCAGTTAGTTTTAGCCAACAGCAATAATCTTTCATGCGAAGATATTTTATGTATTGATAGTCTTTTGGGAAGCCCTTAGGACATGTTTTTAAAAAATCTAAACCAAATCCTTTATCAGAAGCTGTGTTTTTCCCGTCCCATTTTCCTTCTCCTACCTTACCAAAAGTAGAAACAAAATTGTTATTTTCTACATTTTTCAGCCATTCTTCAATATTCACAATAATCTCATTACGACAAGATGTTAGTATGTTTGTAGGTAGATAATAACAGCCTACAGCAATGATATTGTTACCTGGTTGGAGGTGAAAATAGTAACCTCCACGTAGAGATTTTCGTCCTTTTGCGCAGATATATGCTCCTAAATGGCGTTTATAAGGACTTTTATCTGGTGAAAATCTTATATCTCTATAAAAACGATACGTGCAATCTTTAGGAACAAGGTGAGCTATTTCTAAATCAAATTTTGATATAGCAGTGATAAGTTTGAAAACACTTTGCTCAAAATCGGCTCTTACTATGTCGTATTCTGTTTTGTGTTCTTGGAACCATTCTCTATTATTATTAATATTAATACCATTGAGGAATGTCTGTATTCTTTTAATATCCATAGGACTTATCTTAGTTTGCTGTTATCTAAAAGTTTTGGACAAAATATATCGAAAGGACATTTAGTGCATAATGGACGTATGCTTTTACAGATATATCTACCATGTAATAATATCCAATGGTGTGCGTTTGTAACCTCTTTTTTATCTATATGTTTCATAAGATAATCTTCTACTTTGCGTGGCGAGTTAGTGTCTTTTGGTACTAATCCTAAGCGATGACTTACTCTGTAGACATGGGTATCAACGGCTAAGGTAGGCTTTCCGAACCATACAGCTTGTACAACGTTAGCAGTTTTACGTCCTACGCCAGGCAGCTTAATTAGTTCGTTAGGGTCAGATGGCACTTCGCCATCATAGCTATTTGTTAGCATTTGAGCCATTTCTACTAAATGTTTAGCTTTAGCATTTGGGTATGATACACTTTTTATATATTCGTATATTTCTTCTATTTTTGCTTTAGCCATGATTTTTGCATTAGGATAATGTAAAAATAAAGCTGGCGTTATTGCATTTATACGTTTATCTGTGCATTGAGCAGATAATAGGGTAGCGCATAGAAGCTGGAAAGCAGATCCAAATATTAGTTCGGTAGTAACTTCTCCTACGTGTGAGCGGAAGTAGTCCATTACTATTTTATATCTTTCTTCGCGAGTCATTATTTTTTTAAGAGTAGTATCTTTATGCTTTATATTTATTGCAAAGATACTTAAAACTAATCGAAAATTTGGTGCTTATAAAAAGTTAATGTACTTTTGTATTAAAATAAAAAAACAAAAACGATATGATTACTCCTATATTTGGACTTGTTGCTTTACTCTTATTAGCTTTGATAGGGTGGGGATTAGCAGAGCTGAAAAATAAAACAGTGAAGTTCTGTCATTCAGAAAAGGAAGCCGAAGGTGAAGAAGAAATGCTTGAAGCTTTTGAAGCTCATGGCGGTAAGGAAATGAGCTTAAAAGATATTTTAGCTAACAATAGCACAAAGGGCTTTAAGTCGATATAATATGTATTAGAATATTACTATCCTCTTTCTTGAGTTTTATAGGATAGTAATAAAACTACTAAAAGGGCTTATACTCTCTATATAATAGGTATAAGCCCTTACTTTTATTAAAAATTTTTTATCTAATAATTATTTATATTTATTTCTTTGCTTGCTTTTTATCCAAAGGTAAACGCCAAGTGAAAGAAACACTATAAGGATAATTATCATTTGCCATACATATTTTTCAGGCTCTATCCAAAATTCTTTAAAGAAATTTATGCGTCCAAGAATTTCTACAGGAGTCCAAAACACTATTACTGTAGCAATAGCCATACGTATATTAGCTCCCCATGCAGCAATGTGTAGTTGGTGTCGCAGCATGAATATAGAGCCCACGAAACAACCTATTCCTATAAGAAACGTTATAGGGTTATGATCTCCTAAAAAGTTTTTATCATAGCAGAACATTAATAATAAATAAAGTCCCCATAAGATCATATTTATCTCCATAAAAGTTACTATGCTGGTATGTCGTGTCATAGGTTGCATGGCTATTACTTTTCTTTTGCTACGAAAAGCTATTTTCTGAATCCATGTAATAAAGTCGCAACCATTTTTTGTACTAAATATGTACATTGTCATAACCATCATCCATAGTCCAAACGATGCAGGCATTATAAGATATTCAGGCTTAGTAACTACTACACCATTTTCTATTTCTGGCTGAACACCATAACGTCTGGCGTAATATAGAAAAAGGAATTCTACCCAACCCGTCCAAAAGAGTAGTCCCCCAAATAGTCCCCATAAAGTTTGCCGTGTATCGCCTTTTACAAATACACCTATTATTACTATTATTAGTCCTACTAATCCCATCATAAATCCAGCGATGTGCATAGATTCTTGACTCATAAATTTTTCCATTAAAATCATTAAAGCATGACCTAAAGGCATTGTAAAAAGCACTAAGAGGAAAGATGCAAATGTGCGCCACCAATATCTTTTTTGTTTTTTATGTTCCATTTTATTTTAATTCATCTAAGTAATAACTAATTTCTCCGCCGGTATCTCCTATTTCTGTATCTGTTTTATACCAACTAACTATTTGTAATTTAAAATAATGCTGTCCATCAGCTGTGCGTATAACATATGTATGGAAAGAGGGTGAATACACAGGTGGTGGACCTGTGAAAGTGAGAGCCTCTGCAAGAATGGGGTTTGCATCGGTTAGTGTTACCTTAGGGCCATTATTAGGATCAAACCAAGGGTTTTCTTTAAAGTCGAGTTTGTTCTTAATTAGATACTTGTTCCAATCGGTTTTTGACATTGTAATATATATAGAATGATCGTCCACAGCCCATTGTAAGTTTTTGGGCAGTTGGTTTACTGTTTCCCAAGTATTGTAACCACTATAACCAAGATCGGCTGCACCACCTTTACCGTTACCTGAAGTTCCGCTATTTGTTCGTAGACGGTAGCCGCAGAAAGCTATATCCCAATCTAATCTGTTTTTCTGTTCACCTTCTTTGATATCCTCATTAGGCTTATTTCTGTTAAAAATTTTTCCTGTGCGTAAATTGAAATACATCCAGTCGTTGGTTACTTCTGTTATATATCCTGTTACTCTCGGAAGGACATGCCCTGTAAATGGTTCAGCATCATATTTTACACAAGATGCAAAAAACATAGTATAGAGTATTGTGAGTATCTCTAAAATATATCGTTTCATATTTTACGTTTTAACGAGTTTACTATATCATCTACTAAAAATTCTAATTGTATATATCCTTTTGCTCCACTTGTAGCCGGGATATTAAACATTGTAACACCAGAACCTAATGTCTTTGGTATATAATTAAAAATATTATCCACTCCTATAGTAATTTTCACCTTATTATATAAAGTTTGCACTACAGATAAGTTGCACATAATATAGGAAGGTAGCTTACATCTAAAATAAGCATCATAGCTTTTTTTATGTTCTTCTACCCATACTCGGTCTTGAATATCAAAGTTTTTCTCACCCATAAAGGAAGCACTAAAAATAGTTTTTAAGCGATAATTAGGTCTGTTTAGTATATAATCAATACTTCCAGTAGCAGCATGTGGTGATGTTGTGTTTATATGTACACCTTCTTCTTTGCCTACATTAACATAGCTGTATGTAGCGTTTAAAGTAAATGCATTTAAGAAATGCCATTTTAAGATACCTTCTAATCCTATGATGTTTTGATTGTTAAGATTAGTATATTCAAAGTTATATTGCATATCATAAATACGCCAAACACCTTCTATTTTCTTTCTGAAAAAATTACCATATGTATTAAGATTTATAAAAAAGTTGTTGTTACTATATTCAGCTCCTATTGAAACATAATAATTTTTTTCAGGTTTTAACTCTTCATTACCTCTAATTTGAAACATACCCAAGTGGTCCCAATTAAAAAATAGCTCTTTAATACTTGGAGATCTATAACCTATAGAGTAGGTGTTACGTATAGCCCAATTATCATTAGGAGAATATTTTACAGCTATTTTAGGCATATACATAAATCCGAATGCTTTTGAAAAGTTAGTACGTATCCCTGATGATAACATCCATTTGTTGTTTATAGTCCATTCATCTTGCAGGAAATATTCTGTTTCTTTAAGTGCACGGGTGGTCATTTTTCTATTAACAAACCTGTCGCTAGTAAGCTCATCACTGGTATATTCTATACCAAAGGTGCTACTATGTTTGTCAAAATAATTCGATATAATGGATAATCGTGGCTGAAATATCTTGCTTTCGTACACTTTTTTGCGCATGTCTTTACGTTCGTGGCGTTTAAATCTGTCATAAAAGTCAGCGTGCAAACTTAGTTTTATAGTGAACCAATCCTTTACATCATATTTTAGTTTTACACCTGTCATATAATCACGACTCTGTGAAAAATTCATATCTTGTATCAAATCGTATGAATTCATAAAAAACATAGAGCCATAAATCTGTGCAGAAAAGTCTTTACATGGTTCGAGATATAGCTTTTGTGCTGCTGATATATGTTCAGTACCTTCAATACCCATAGGTGAGCGTTTAGCAATACTTGTTAAAATAATATCATGCGGCAAGAATGGATTTGCCTCTTTCGTATAGACTTTTTTATCTTTTTCTGCTTGATAAAGATAAAAAGCATCACTCTCACTATACCATACATCGGTTTGAGAGGTAAAAATACCTTTCTTAAATCCTGCTGATAGCCATCCTTGTAGATTTGGACGATCGGAATTTTTCTCAAACATATATAGAAAGTCTTTTGGGTGTGGCTTTTTATAATTACGTTCGTTCATTTGTGCCCAACGTAGTCCTGCTTGGATATCTAAAGGCTTATTAGTTTTTTTTGATATAAGATTAATTACAGCTCCTGAAGCTCTGCTACCATAAAGCGTAGAGCTTGCCCCTTTTACTATCTCTATACGGTCTATAGCATGTAGATTAAAGCGTTCATAATCTAAATTGCCTGCCATGTCGCCTGTCATGCGTTCGCCATCTTGCAAAAAGAGAACATGCCGTGCGTCTAAACCTTGCATTGATATTTCGTTACCAAACCCTACTTTCTGAATATTCAGTCCTGGTGTTTCTTGTTGCAAGGCATGTTGTAGATCGCTATATCCTGCATCTACGAGGTTCTTTCCTCCTAATACCTGCGTTGTTATGGGAGAGAGCTTGATGGGGCGTTCTGTTCGTGAACCTGTTACAACAACATCATTTAGGTGTAACACGTCTTCGCGCATAACTATATTTATATTGTTTTCTTGTGGTGCTGCGTAACCTTTTATAGGAATAAAGCCTGCAGCTAAGATGTTATAAAATACACCTTTTCCCTTTTCAGCTTTTAATATAGCATTGCCATCAATGTCTGTAACAGTTTGTAGGTAACCTCTAAGATCTTTTCTTATAGCATATTGTACGGTGGCTCCTACTAAAGGTTGCTGCGTATCCTTGTCAAGTATAGTTATCTTTACTTGCCGCTGTGCTTGTATTGATAGCATTATAAATAGGCAAAGGAAAGATAATAAAAGTCTTTTCTTATGCATCATATTCTTTTTTTTGTTAAAAAGGAAATGAAAGAACTTTAAAGCCTCTCATTTCCTTTTTTTATTTATATCAAAAAATACTTATTGCAAACCATGGTCTTTTTTGTAGGCTTTCAGATCTTCCTCGTATTTTTTAAACTCTGCCGTGTAGTTATTTATACGATTCTTATCTATAGTTTGTAAGAAACATTCTGAACGTACATTCATCATATTATAGTCTACAATGAAGTTTATCTCATGAGTTTTTACATTATAGTATCCTTTTACTAAACTTCCTTTTGCCGTTTCATTACTTTTACCATCATCGGCTATAACATAACCATTCTCGCCTTTAAATTTTATCCAGCTATTACCTTTATATTCATCTTTTTCAAAAGAATTAAGCTGCATTATTTCTGTATTGCAGGCAAAGGTTACGACAAAAGGCATTTTTCCAACAGTAAATTTATCTAACTTAATAGTAAGTATGTTCTTATCTGTTAAATCCCAACTAAAATGGAATTTTGTAGGGCACCCAGATGGCAGTAAAGTTTTATCTATTCCATTCATCGTAGCTTTGGTGCTTAGTATAATATCACCATTTAAAAAGCTCTTTGCCTCTGTCAACAGATCTTCTTTTACAGGTTTCCTTTCAAGGCTCTCATCAGAATGACATGATGAGAGCAGAAAGAATACACTAAAAAAAAGTAAATATTTTATTTTTCCCAAAATATATTATATATAGTTTTAAATATTACTTTATTTTTCTTTATTTATTTTTACTCCTTGAAATTCTACAATTGCTGTGAACGAAAATCCCAAATAAAAAGCATTTAGACTTTCTATTTTATATGTAAGAACATTATTTTTTATATTTCCAGTAACAACAGCATTGAAATTACTAACTTTTCTTAATATTGTTAGTTTAATAGCATTGTAAACAGTCTGATTAAAACTACCATCTGGGTTTATCTTAATATTAGTTGCATCAAGCTCAATACTACCAGGCATCTTACCTAATTGGAAAGGATCTATGTGAAGACTAATTAAAGAGTTTGGGTGTAATACATTAGTTATAACCGAATTATCAGGCACAGACTTTTCACCATTCATGTAAATGCGTGTAAATTTACCTAAGTAGTCCTCCTTTATATCCTGTTGTGCTGATATAGTCATTACCGTGCTTAGAAGCATTATGCAAATAAAAATGATCTTTTTCATAATTAATTTTGTTAAGTGTGTAAAATAAAGTAAAAAACGTTAGTTTTTATTCTTCAATATCAGAAGGTTTTAACCAATTACCAGCATCAAATTCTTTTTGGTACGACATATATCCATCATTACAATATTTTCCATACTTTTTGATAAATTCTTTAAAAGAATCAGTATCAAGCATTTTCTTAGAAACTGTTACAGAAACTTTTTCTTGGTCTGTTGTTAATTCTTTTTTCTTATTTTCTGCGCTGCTGAAATAATTTTTAAGTTCAGGATATTTTATTTCTGTATTATCTAAGAATAATGCTATTTCTTCAGTAGCTTTAATCATACTTAAATCAACTTTTTTAAGTTTAGGTAAGTCTCCCAAAATGATGTTTGCAATACAGTCTGTTGATGGGTTAGGGAATATTATAGCTTCTAAGTTAGGGCAATGTGTAATATTTAAACAATTGGAAACAAAAACATCAAAATCTTTTATTTCTTGATTGCAAATCTTAGTCTGTGATAGATCAAGCGTTGTAATACTTGAGCATTTACTTATAGTTAGGTTGCCAAGATTTTTAGCTTTTGAAAGATCTATTCCTTCCTCTATTTCTGTATTGCTAAGCATTAAACCTTTTATATTTTCTCGTGGCATCAAATGACCTATCTTATAAGAGCCTTCTCCCATTGCTGCTACAACCATCTTTTGTAAATAAGGATTATTTACGAAATATTCAAAACCTTCTATAGATTCTAATCCTTTTATGTCATTAGGCATATAAAGCGTGATGTTTTTTCCATTATCGCTAAGAGATGGTTGTTTAGAAAAGTCTATATTACTATCATCTATAAACATGCTTGGATATATTTTTTTTATATAACTCCTGAAAACAGGATCTGGAATATTTCTTATAGTGTTATATTTCTGTAATTTCCCATCAGCATCAGCTATCTGTATATCAGCTTCTTTACCTTTTTCTTTATAGAAAGGCATTAAGTCTTCTACATTATATTTTGCTGTAGCAGGTAAATAAAGTTTTGTAAAGTTGTGTAGAACAGTTGTTTTTAGCTCATCATTTTCCAATTTAGCATTTACCAAACCTTCAAAATCGTATATCTTGTTGCCTGTCAAGTCTACAGCTGTAATTTGTTTTGGCAATTTGTTAAAGTCGAATACAGGACCATAACCATTATTAGATAACTTTACTTCTTTTAAATTTGGAAAGATGTCTAAACCACTAATATCTTTTAGCTTAGTGCCACTAAGGTCAAGAGAAGTGGTGTTGTTTGCTAAATCGTTTAGCTCTAACTTCCCATCTTTATCAAACTGATAGCCTTTTTGCTTCAGAATGTTCATCAACTCTGTGTTTTTTAGAGCGTTTGCACTGTATGTAGCCGCATCTTCATTGTTGCTACATGAGGTAAGTCCCATTACAAAAAATGCCATTACTGGCACAATTACATTTTTAAAACTTTTCATATTCAAAAATAAATTAACTTAATTTCTTGCAAAGTTAAAGCTAAGTTTTTAATCTGACAATACCTATTTGTTATGATTTTACTTCGTGTTATGCAATCCTCATTTATTATGATTTTTGCTTATTTTTCATTCATTATTTGTTTTATTCAAACTAAAATGTATATTTTAGGGCGGTGAGAAGGTAGAAAAGATTGATAGGCTTTTTAGATAATGTAAATATGAAAGCTAAAGAGATGGGTTGCTTTTTAGTATTTTCTTAACATATACTCTTATATTACCCCACTACTATATATATATTAACAATAAATGTTAAGCAGAAGTGGCTGCTCTCCAAAATAAAGTAAAAAAGTGCTCTTCTTTAGGTTAAGTATAGTATATTCTTAGTAATTTTACACTCAAAATATACCAAAAACTTAAACTTAAAATACAGATTAATGACTAATTTAAAGAGTTTGCTTCCTTGGGAAGAGCGTCCTACAGAGTGTAAAGATGTAATGTGGAGATATACTAAAAACCCAATTATTGATCGTTATCATATCCCTTCATCAAATAGTATTTTTAATAGTGCAGTAGTGCCTTTTAAAGATGGTTTTGCTGGAGTTTTTCGTTGCGATAACAAGTCGGTACAGATGAATATCTTTGCAGGTTTTAGTAAAGATGGCATCAATTGGGATATTAATCACGATCCTATTACTTTTGAGCAAGGGAACACACAGATGATAGAGTCGGAATATAAATACGACCCACGTGTAACATGGATAGAAGATCGTTATTGGATAACATGGTGTAATGGTTATCATGGTCCTACTATTGGGATAGGTTATACTTTCGATTTTAAAACTTTTTATCAGTGCGAAAATGCTTTTTTGCCTTTTAATCGTAATGGCGTGCTTTTTCCTGAGAAAATAAATGGTAAGTATGCTATGTTAAGTCGTCCAAGCGATAATGGTCATACGCCTTTTGGCGATATATATATAAGTTTTTCTCCTGATATGAAGTATTGGGGCGAGCATCGTTGTGTAATGAAGGTAACACCTTTTCCTAAGAGTGCATGGCAGTGTACAAAGATAGGCGCAGGCTCTGTACCATTCTTAACAAAGGAAGGCTGGCTGTTGTTTTATCATGGAGTTATAAATACCTGTAATGGTTTCCGTTATTCTATGGGAGCTGCAATACTTCAGAAAGATGATCCCACTAAGGTTCTTTATCGCACACAGCCTTATTTGCTTGCTCCTGCTGCACCTTATGAGCTGTCTGGCGATGTACCTAATGTTGTGTTTCCATGTGCAGCCTTACAAGATACAGAGCGTGTGGCAGTATATTATGGTGCTGCTGACACAGTAGTAGGGATTGCTTTTGGGTATATAGATGAGATTATAGAGTATACTAAGCGCAATTCTATTGTTTAAAATGTATAATCGGCATTAACACCTACGTATATATATATATAATGTATCTTTAGGGTGTTAAATGTCGATTTTTGTTTTTTTATTTTCAAAAATATAACATAGATGTTAGGTAAATCGCGGAAATATATTTGCATCTTATTTACTTTCTTTTCTCTTATGGCTTTTTCAGAGAGTAAAAAAGATGTGGTAGACTATGTAAACCCTTTTATAGGAACGTCTAATTTTGGCACTACTAATCCCGGTGCAGTATGTCCTAACGGATTAATGTCGGTAGTACCTTTTAACGTAATGGGCAGTTCTAAAAATAAATATGATAAAGACTCACGCTGGTGGTCTACACCGTATGAATATCATAATGTTTTTTTTACAGGCTATTCTCATGTCAATTTAAGCGGAGTAGGCTGCCCTGAAGCAGGGTCTTTATTGCTTATGCCTACTACAGGAGCATTGCAAGTAGACTATAAACAGTATGGTAGCTGTTATAAAAACGAAAAGGCACAGCCAGGGTATTATGCTAATATTCTTACCGATTATAATATTAAGACAGAAGTTACAGCTACTCTTCGCTCTTCTTTGGCACGTTTTACCTTTCCTAAAGGTAAAAGCCATATATTGTTAAATCTTGGTGAAGGGCTTACTAACGAGAGTGGGGCTTATATAAAGAAGGTGAGCGATACAGAGTTTGTTGGTATGAAGCTGTTAGGTACTTTTTGCTATAATCCACAAGCTGTTTTTCCTATTTATTTTGTTATGCGTACTAAGAAAAAACCTCTTTCTTCAGGTTATTGGAAAAAGCAACGCCCTATGACAGGTGTAGAAAGTCAATGGGATAAGGATAATGGTAAATATAAGTTGTATACCGATTATAAGAAAGACTTAGCAGGTGATGATATAGGGGTGTTCTTAAATTATGATACTGAGGAAAATGAGCAAATAGAAGTGCAAATGGGAGTATCATTCGTAAGTATAGAAAATGCTCGGCAAAACTTAGATATAGAGCAAAAAAATAAGACTTTTGAGCAGATATATAATGAAGCTCGGCAAGCATGGCAAGAAAATTTGTCTAAAATAACAGTAGAGGGTGGTACCGAAAACGATAAAACTATTTTCTATACAGCTCTTTATCATACACTTATCCACCCTAACATATTACAAGATGTTAATGGAGAGTATCCTGCTATAGAAAGTGATAAAATAAAAACACTCGATAAAGGAAATAGATATACCGTATTTTCTCTATGGGATACTTATCGTAATGTACACCAACTTCTAACATTGGTATATCCTGAAAAACAGCGGGACATGATTCGTACTATGATAAATATGTATGAAGAGCATGGCTGGATGCCTAAATGGGAGCTTTTTTCTCGTGAGACTTATACTATGGAGGGCGATCCTGCTATTCCTGTTATCACCGATTCTTACCTTAAAGGCTTGCGAGGTTAT
The DNA here is from genome assembly GCF_000177355.1 of Prevotella amnii CRIS 21A-A. Taxonomy (NCBI): domain Bacteria; kingdom Pseudomonadati; phylum Bacteroidota; class Bacteroidia; order Bacteroidales; family Prevotellaceae; genus Prevotella; species Prevotella amnii. Next base: position 13,584 of record NZ_ADFQ01000051.1, on the reverse strand, counting down.
GATATTGATAAGGCTTATGAAGCCTTCTATAAGTCGGCTACCACAGCTGGAGAGGATAACCTTCTGCGCCCCGATAATGACGATTATATCACCAAAGGGTATGTAGCCCTTCGCGAGCAATATGATAATTCTGTTTCGCACGCATTGGAATATTACGTGGCAGACAATGCTTTAGCTCGTCTTGCTAAAGCTTTAGGTAAAGCGAAAGATGCTAAAATCTTTTATGCCCGATCGCTCAATTACCGCAAATATTATGATAAGCAATGCGGAACATTAAGACCTTTGCTACCTGATGGTACTTTCCTTACAAAGTTTAATCCTAAGCAAGGAGAAAACTTTGAGCCTTCACCGGGCTTTCATGAAGGAAATGCTTGGAACTATACTTTCTTTGTTCCACACGATGTTTTGGGCTATGCAAGACTTATGGGAGGACAGAAAGCCTTTGTAAACAAGCTCCAAATGGTGTTTGATAAGCATTATTATGACCCTGCTAACGAACCTGATATTGCTTACGCTCATCTTTTTTCTTATTTTAAAGGAGAAGCATGGCGTACCCAAAGAGAAGTGAGAAAAATATTAAAGGAAAACTTTAAGAATCTTCCAGAAGGCATTCCTGGTAACGATGATACAGGGACAATGTCGGCATGGGCTGTGTTTAATATGATGGGATTTTATCCCGACTGTCCAGGTAACCCGTCTTATACTTTTACATCTCCTGTTTTCAGTAAGATAACTATAAAGTTAGATAAAAAACAATGGGGACAGAAACAACTTGTTATAGAAACTATTAGTAACAATGATAAGGCAGAGATTATAAAAAAAATAGAAGTTGGTGGTAAGCCATATCATAGCTTTAGAATAACACATGAGCAACTTATAAAAGCCGGACATGTAAAAATTTATCTTCAGTAAATGAACTATTATAAAAAAATATATAAACTTTTAGCTTTTAAAAGATTATCTTTTATTCACTCAAAGATGACCTTTTACCCACTCAAAGACGACCTTTTACTCATAAAAAGATGATATTTTACAATATAACATTTTACCCAAATATGACTAATAAAACAAAATAAAAACGGCTATTTAACGTTAATACGTTTACAATAAAAGCAGTTTTGTAACAAAGCAAAAATAACATAAAGATGAAATATAATAAACGAATACTTTTTTCTGCTGTGCTTTTGTTAATGTTTTTCAATTTAACAATAGCACAAGATATGATACCTAAACCTAATAGCTATACTCCTTTAAAAGGTTCTTTTAGCTGGGATTCGGATGTGATAGTGTATATAAATGCTGATCACAGTGATGCAAATAGGCTAAAACACTATATAAAAGAGGTTTTTGGATTTACCAAAATATTAAAACATTCTTCTAAACATTTACTTAAGTCATGTGCTAAAGGCTGTTTTGAAGATAATAAAAAAACATTAACTTTAACATGTACTAATAAGGCAAATCTACCTAAAGGCTATCTACCTACGCAGCAACAGCAGGGGTATAACATACAGATAGATGCAAAACATATATCTGTTACAGCTCCAACAGCTTGTGGATTATTCTATGCTTTACAAACTCTTCGTCAGCTAACTACTAATGGTAAGATACAATGTGCTACTATAACAGATTCGCCACGCTTTATGTATCGCGGCTTACAGCTCGACTGCTCACGCCATTTTTGGACAAAAGATTTTATTAAAAAGCAGCTTGATGCTATGGCATATTTTAAGCTAAATGTTTTTCATTGGCATTTAGTAGATGGTGGGGGCTGGCGCCTACAAATAAAGAAATATCCTCGTTTGGTAAGAGAAACAGCCTATCGCACTTATTCTTCTTGGGATAAATGGCGTAAAGAAGATGAGCGAGGTTTTGCTCATAAGCAAGATCCTAATGCTTATGGAGGATATTATACTCAAGAAGATGTTAAAGAGATAGTGCGTTATGCCTCAGACAGACATATAGAGATAATACCAGAAATAGAGATGCCAGGACATAGTGAAGAGGTTACTTTTGCATATCCAGAGCTGTCATGCTCTAAGAAGAATAATTCTCATGAGGATCTTTGCCCGAGCGATGAACGCACTTATGTTTTTATGACAAATGTGTTAAAAGAAGTCTTTAAGCTATTTCCTTCTAAGTATATACATATAGGTGGTGATGAGGCTATGCGCTCTACATGGGAAACATGCGAAAGGTGTCAGAAAAAGATGCGTGAGCTTCAGCTTACTTCTACGGCTCAATTGCAAAGCTATTTTACTCATCGTATAGAGCAATTTCTTAATAAAAATGATCGTAAACTTATAGGTTGGGACGAGATAATGGAAGGAGAGTTAGCACCTAATGCTGCTGTAACTTCTTGGCGTGGCGAACAATATGGACTAAAAGCGGCAAAATTAGGACACAAAGTAGTAATGTCCCCAGTAGGGTATTGTTATATAGACATGTTTCAAGATGCCCCTAACACGCAGCCTAAGGCACAAGGCGGATATTTGCCACTACGTCGTATCTATAGTTATGATCCTGTTCCTAAACAATATAAAGGTACTCAGGTAGAAAGCAACATAATTGGTTTGCAAGCATGTTTATGGACAGAATATGTAGAAGACTCTGCACATGCGGAATATATGATTTATCCACGTGTCCTTGCTATAGCAGAAACAGGCTGGGCTGCTCAGAAAGAAGATTACAACAAGTTTCGTGTACGTGCAATAACAGCAGTAGATACGTTAAAGTCGTGGGGCTTTAATCCCTTTGATTTGGCTAACGAAAAAGGTATTCGCCCGCAAGCCCGTAAAATATATAAACATGATGCAAGAGATAAGAATATTATTTATAATGCTCCTTATGCTGAAAAATATCGTGCAGAAGGCGATTCTACTTTAGTTAATGGCAAAGCTGGCGATTGGGGATACATAGAAGGAGGTTGGCAAGGATTTATCAATGGTTTTGATGTAGTAATAGATTTTGGAAAAGATATAGATATTAGCTCTGTAAAAGCTGATTTTTTACATATTAATACAGTATGGATATTTACTCCAAACGAAATAGAATTGTCAGTTTCTTCAGATAATAAGATATTTACTACCATAGATAAAAGAGATCCTAACATAAAAAAAGAGCAAGTCTATTATATATATCCTTATAACTGGAAAGGACAGGCTAAAGGGCGTTACTTACGTTTAAAAGCAAAGGGTAATATTATAGGAGGTTGGATATTTACTGATGAGATAAGAGTTAATGAAGAAAAATATAAAAATAATTAATATGAAAAATATTTTCAGACAGATACCTTTACGTTTTCGTATGCTGGTAACTTTTTCTTGCATCATGTTTACTGCCTATGCACAAGATACACTATGGGTGCAACAGCAGATAGTACCCATATTAATAGAGCGGCAAGACAATGTCTTGATGTATCTACGTATTGATGCAAAAAACAGTAAAGAGTTGGATAATATAACTATCGACTTGCCCATTTCGGAATCTTTAAGGCATATAAAAGCCATAAAGCTATATTATGGTGGTACTGAGGCAAGACAAGATGTATCAAAGAAACGTTTTGCACCAGCATGTTATATTACTAATTTTACACCTAATAGAACATTATTTGCTTTACCATCTTATTCTGTTAAGCGTGATGAAGTAGCTCCTAAAAACAATTTAGTAACACTTAAAGCAAAACAGAAACTATTTCCTGGAGTGAACTTTTTTTGGATAAGTATAGAAATGAAACCATCTTCTACATTGAATGAAAAAATAAAAGTGGGATTAAAAGAAGCTGTAATAGACAATTCTATGGCTATTTTAGCAGGTGATACTAAAGCAAATAAATGCTATAAAACAGCTATAGGTGTGCGTCATGCAGGTGATGATGGCGTGGCAGCTTATCGTATTCCAGGACTTGTAACCAGCAATAAAGGAACACTTTTAGCTACGTATGATGTAAGACATAATAATAGTATTGATTTACAGGAGTATATAGAGATTGGTTTAAGTAGAAGTATTGATAAGGGAGTCTCGTGGGAGCCTATGCGTATACCGATGAGTTTTGGAGAAAATGGTGGGCTACCAAAGGCGCAAAACGGTGTAGGCGATCCTGCTATATTGGTAGATGAGCATAGGGGCACTATATGGATCATAGGAACATGGACACATGGCATGGGAAATCAGCGAGCATGGTTTAGTTCACAACCCGGAATGGATAAAGACCATACAGCACAATTGATGATAGTGAAGAGTGAAGATGACGGGAAAACATGGTCAGAACCTATCAATATAACAAAAGAAGTGAAGGAATCTTCTTCCTTTTTTCTTTTAGAAGGTCCGGGTAGGGGCATAACAATGCACAATGGAACATTGGTATTCCCTATGCAGTTTATAGATAAAAACAGAATGCCTCATGCAGGGATAATATATAGCAAAGATCATGGAAAGACATGGAAAGCAAGTAATCCTGCAAAAGAAAACACTACAGAGGCACAGGTCGTGGAGCTAAAACAAGGTGAACTTATGTTAAATATGCGTGATAACCGTGGTGGGAGTAGGGCTATAATGACAACTAACGATATGGGAGAAACTTGGCAAGAGCATTCTTCTTCTCGCTCTGCTTTGATAGAACCAATATGTATGGCAAGCCTTATAAAAGTGAGGGCTAAAGATAACTGCTTAGGAAAAGATATATTATTATTTTCTAATCCCAATTCTACAAAAAGCAGAAACAACATTACTATTAAAGCAAGTCTTGATAATGGCTTAACATGGAAAGAAGCTAATCAGATGCTTTTAGACGAAGGTACAAGCTGGGGATACACTTGCCTAACAATGGTAGATAAAGAAACCGTAGGGATTTTATATGAGAGTAGTGCAGCACAAATAACCTTTGAAACAATTAAGTTAAACGATTTAGTGAAAGAAATTAAATAACTATCTAATAATAAACGTAATATAGTTATAGTAATAAGATAAAACAATTATAAAAACATGAAAAAAACATTCTTTTTTTTATTTCTTACTATCTTGGTCTTGGGTAATAGTTTTGCGCAAGATTATACACAATATGTCGATCCTTTTATAGGCACAGGTGGGCATGGTCATGTGTTTTTAGGAGCTAATGTCCCCTTTGGGTATGTTCAGGCAGGTCCTACACAAAAGAAACAAGGTTGGGACTGGTGCTCAGGATACCATTATAGCGATTCTACGGTGATAGGTTTTGGACAGTTACATTTAAGTGGTACTGGCATAGGAGATTTAGGAGATATATCTTTATTACCAGCTATAGAGAAAGATGAACGTGAAATAAAGTTTGCACATCGAGCAGAATATGTAACTCCGGGTTATTATTCTGTAATGTTAGCAAACGGTATAAGGGTAGAACTATCTGCTACTAAACGAGTTGCGTACCATCGTTATAGTTATCCTGCAAACATCAAAAAAGGATATATAGTATTAAATTTATGGCAAGGTATTGGTTGGGATAAAATGACATCTTGCCAAATGAAGCAAGAATCTGATAGAGTTATTAGTGGTGTGCGCAATTCTACTGGTTGGGCAAAGGATCAGAATGTTTATTTTGTAGCCGAGTTTAGCCAACCTATAAAGCAAATAAAAAATGAAAAAGATTCTATTTGGGTTTTTGAAACTATACCTACAGGGGCGCCTGTAGAGGTAAAGGTGGGGCTTTCTGCTGTTAGTATAGCAAATGCACGTAAGAACATGAATTCAGAAATACCTGAATGGAATTTTACTAAAGTAGTAACTAATGCTCAGAACGATTGGAATAAAGAGTTAGGAAAGATAGCTATTTCTACTAAAGATGAGCATGCTCGTAGAATATTTTATACAGCAATGTATCATACAATGATAGCTCCTTCGGTGTTTTCTGACGTAAATGGAGAGTATCGTGGTGCTGATGCAAAGATACATAAGGGAAGTTTTACTAATTATACTACTTTTTCTCTTTGGGATACTTATCGTGCAGCTTTCCCATTGATGACTATAATACACCCAGAGATGCAAAAGGATTTAGCACAAACATTCTTACATATTTATAAAGAACAAGGCAAACTTCCTGTATGGCATTTAATGGGTAATGAGACAGATTGCATGGTAGGTAATCCTTGCGTTCCTGTGCTTTGTGATATAGCGTTAAAAGGTTTTGATGTGGATATGAAAAAGGTTCTTGAAGCTACAAAGAGTTCGCAATTGCTAAGTGAACGTGGATTAGGAAATATAAAAAAGTATGGATATGATCCTGTTGATAAGGATAAGGATAAAGAAACTGTAGCTAAAGGACTGGAATATGCTTTAGCTGACTGGTGTGTAGCACAGGTAGCTTTAAAACTTGGTAAGAAAGATGACTATAAATATTTCTATAATAGAAGTCAGAGCTATCGCAAATTTTATTTTGATAAGAAAACTGGTTTTATGCGTGGTAGGCTATCAGATGGTACGTTTAGAGAGCCGTTTAATCCTTTTAATACCATACATAGGCAAGATGATTATACAGAGGGTAATGCATGGCAGTATACATGGTTAGTACCTCATGACGTACATGGACTTGTAAAGGCTTTTGGCAGTGAAAAAAAGTTTGTGGAAAAGCTCGATTCACTCTTTATTGTTACAGGCGATATGGGCAAAGAGGCATCTCCAGATATTAGTGGTTTGATAGGACAATATGCTCATGGTAACGAGCCAAGCCACCATATTATATATATGTACAATTATGTTGGGCAGCCTTATAAAGCAGCTCCTTTATTACGTAAAGTAATGAAAGATATGTATCATGATAATATAGATGGATTGAGTGGCAATGAGGATGTAGGTCAGATGAGTGCATGGTATATACTTTCTTCTTTAGGATTATATCAGGTAGAGCCTGCAGGAGGTAAGTTTGTTTTTGGTTCACCTATCTTTGATAAGGCAAAAATAAATGTAGGTAATGGTAAAATATTTTCTATTACAACTAAGAATAATAGTGAGGTTAACAAATATATACAAAGCGTTAAGCTTAATGGCAAACCTTATACTTATTCATATATTATGTTTAAAGATATTCAGAAGGGCGGAAACCTTGAATTTATAATGGGGGATAAGCCTTCTAAGTTTGGTACAAATAAAAAAGATCGTCCATAATAGAAGAAATAAAACTATGGAACAGAACAATTTATTTAATATAATAAAGCATTTCAACATTAAAGAGGAAATAACATTTATCAAACCATTAGGAAATGGTTTGATAAATGAAACTTTTGTGATAGGCACTGCTAACCAAAAACGTAAATATGTGTTGCAGCGCATTAATAATGCTATTTTTAAAGATGTAAACCTATTACAACATAACATAGAGATAGTTACTGGTCATATTAGAGAGAAACTTATAAAAGCAGGTGAAACAGATATAGAAAAGAAATGTTTAGAATTTCTTAAATCAGATAATGGTAAAACTTATACAAAGGATAATCAAAATAACTATTGGCGTATAAGTGTTTTTATAAACGATTCCTTCACCAAGACAGATATAAACACTATAACATCATATCAATGTGGACGAATGTTTGGTAATTTTCAGTTTATGCTATCTGATGTTAGAGAAAAACTTGGAGAGACTATACCACAATTTCATAATATTGAATTGCGCATACTACAATTACAAGATGCTATAAAAGCAGATATAAAGGGTAGGGTAAGGGGAGTAATCGATATTGTTAATACACTTTTATACGATGCCGATAAAATGTGCCTATCTGAAAAGTTATATAGAAAAGGAGCTTTAGTTAAACGTATATGCCACTGTGATACTAAAGTAAATAATATGCTTTTTGATGAACATGACAATCCGTTGTGTGTTATTGATTTAGATACTGTTATGCCAAGTTTTATATTTTCAGATTATGGCGATTTCCTTCGTACCAGTGCTAACTATGTGGAAGAGGATTCTCCTGAAATAAATGAAGTGGGACTAAAAGAAGATATATTTAAAAGTTTTACTGAAGGATATATAGAGGTAGCAGATAAATTCTTAACAGATGTAGAAATAAAACATCTTCCTTATGCAGCAGCATTATTTCCATACATGCAGTGTGTACGTTTCTTAACCGATTATATAAATGGTGATACTTATTATAAAGTAAAATATTCTGAACATAATCTTATAAGAAGTAGAAATCAGTTAGCACTGTATAATGATATGATAGCTCATGAAAAAATGATGACAGAATATATAAATAAATTTATATAATGATAAACGAAATAAAGGTTAAACGATTAAGAAATAGTAGTACCCAAGCAGTTAATATTCCATTACTGTTTAAGGTGGAAAATGTTGAATATCAAAACATAAGCGTTGTTAATTGGAGTGAAACTTATCCATATCAGCCCAATGTAACGTTTGCTATAGCACATGATAGTAAAAACATTTATCTTCATTATAAAGTAAAAGAGAATTGTGTACGAAGTGTAGAAGATACAGACCTTGGCAATGTTTGGGAAGACTCATGTTGCGAATTTTTTGTAATGCCCGATGATAAAAATGGATATTATAATATAGAAGCAAATTGCATAGGATCAATATTATTATGCTATGGAAAGGAGCGAGAAAAAAGAGAAGCTGCTAATAGTAGTATATTATCTTGTATTGATCGTTGGGCTTCATTAGGAAGACGAGCCTTAGGAGCGATACATGTAGAGTCTGCTTGGGAGTTATCGTTAATAATACCTGCTTCATCTTTTTTTAAGCATAATATAAAGAGTCTTGATGGTTTAGTAATGAAAGCTAATTTCTATAAATGCGGTGATAAAACAGATAATCCTCATTTTCTATCATGGAAAAAGATAGAACTTCCAAAACCAGACTTCCACTGTCCTAATTTTTTTGGTACTTTAGTCTTTGAATATTAATTTAAGTATGATTATGGTAGATGGCGGGTAAGTAGAAATTCCATGTGGTATTATTTGCTATTTATCTTACATTTTTCTTGTTGAATAATAATTAGGGTATGATAAGTAGTATGAATTAAAAAGACCATAACTTAGAAAAGGCTATGGTCTTTTTAATATTTTATTATTTAATCTCTAATGTTTTTAGAGAACTTTCAGCGGTGTGTACGAGACTCGAACTCGTGACCTCCTGCGTGACAGGCAGGCATTCTAACCAACTGAACTAACACACCAAAAAGGAAAAACACTTTCAGCGGTGTGTACGAGACTCGAACTCGTGACCTCCTGCGTGACAGGCAGGCATTCTAACCAACTGAACTAACACACCAAAACTAAAACCTCAAGGTGTTAATCCCTTTTTGCGAGTGCAAAGTTACTATTTTTTTTTTATTCTACAAATATTTAAACGATATTTTTTTTATGAAAGATATATTGTAGAATTATAGCATCTATATAATCATTATTTATAAACAGCCATTGCTTTAACACTGCACCTTTTATAAAACCAACTCTTTGCAAGCATTGTAAACATGAATAATTATTTTTATCTACAATAGCATAAACCTGATTTAAGTGTAAATATTTATAAGCATAATGACAAATTTCTTTGATAACAGCTTGTCCTATACCTTTATTACGATAGGCTTCTAAGAGAATTATTCCTAATTCAGCACGGCGATGTGTAGGATCAAAGTTAACCAAATCTACCATACCTATAGTTTCTTTTAGCTCTGTTTCTATAATTAAACGTACTTGTCCATCTATATAAATATCGTTGTTAGAAGTGGCTATATAATTACGCAACACATATTTACTGTAAGGAACATTTGATGCGCCAAATTTCCAAAGAGAACTATCATTTTCTATAATATACAAAAAATCAAGATCTTCAGGCTCTAATGCACGCAATGTATACTGATGATCGTTAATCTTTATATTCATAAAATTATAAATAAAATTATAGCTTTTCTTTATCTAAATTACATTCGTGCACACATCTTTTCTTTGAAGGAAATATAAAAACTATACTTAACAATAGGATCAAAGATAAATAAAAGAAGCTAACCTCAAAACCAAATAAATAATAATAAAATAGATTTAAAATCATAGGAAAACAAAGTAGCCATATTCTAACACTACCCCAGCATAATAATGTGCTTATAACCTTTGGATTAGAAGATAATAGCTGGTTTTTAATAAAAGGAAATCTAAATAAATAAAGAGCAAAAGGTATTACTGCTATGGTTAATAGTTGCATAATAAATTGGGCAATTATAAGGCAATTATAATGCTCTTTATCAGATATTAAACCAGGTGAAAGTAAATTAGTTTCGAAAAGCACTACAATAAACAAGCCTATTATTAAAAGACCTAATAATTCGCTTAATAATATTTTCCTAACCTTTTCCATTGTTTTTATTCTTAATTATCAAAAGGAGTACGATTGACAATACTTCTTCCCAAAGTTACCTCGTCGGTATATTCTAATTCATCACCAACAGATATTCCACGAGCTATAACAGATAACTTTATATTAAAATTTTTTATTTTTCGAGATATATAAAAGTTAGTTGTATCACCTTCCATGGTGCTTGCTAATGCAAAGATAACTTCTTTTATACTTCCACTACGTACACGCTCTACAAGTGAATCTATTTCAATATCGTTTGGACCTACTCCGTCCATAGGCGAAATAATACCACCAAGAACATGATATAAACCAGAAAACTGTTGTGTGTTTTCTATAGCCATCACATCTTGAATATTTTCTACTACACATACAATACTTTTATCACGGTGAATATCCGAACATATTGGGCAAAGGTCAGTATCAGAAATATTATGGCATACTTTACACGACTTTATGTTATGCTTCATCAAAGTTATTGCATTAGAGAATTCATCCACCCGACTCGTCGATTGACGAAGCAGGTGGAGAACTAATCGGAGAGCCGTTTTACGACCTATACCAGGAAATTGAGAAAACTCATTTACAGCTTTCTCTAATAATAAAGAATGAAATTCTTGCATCCTTTTTATTTTCTATCTTAATCATCAAATAAGTATATACCTAAACCTATCTTTAAACCTACAGTAGAATAATCTGCATTCTTAAAAGACCTATCATAATATAGTGCAGGCTCTATGGTAACAGAACGATTAAGGAAAAAAGCATATCCTACTTCAGCGCCAGGCTTTAAATCGTTATAATTAATATTCTCATGGGTAAACTTAACATTCGCACCAAGATACAGACCATTTTGTGTAATATAAAAACGACCGCCTACACCTACAGTGAAATGATCAGCTACAGTATCAGAACCATTATGCTCTGCACTAATATGTCCTAAAACCATCAAATTGTCTCTTAAAAAATAACCTGCTTTACCTTCAAGGCCTATGTTTAAACCATACTTGCTATTATGGTGAATATCTAAGCCTGTGAGCGATGCACCTAAATAACCCTTACCTTCTTGAAACTGAGCAAACGCTCCTAAGCTCAACATGGAAACTACCATGATAATCATCAATCTTTTAATCATCATATTCATATTTTATTTTATTATAAAAAAATATTATCTATATAAATCTAATTGTAGAGAACATATATTTTGACAAAGATAAATAAAATATATAGAATACAAAAATAATTGCATATCTTTGTAACCTATTTATGGTTTTTTCCTGTTATTTACATCTAAAAAACAAGTATTTACATTGTTCTTATAATTAATATATGTATAATAAAATATTTATTTCCTTTATTTTTGCGCTAACAAGCTTCAAAAGCATGGCACAAACCTTTTCTGATACAATACCTTATATTCATTCACCTAAAAGAGAAACTAGGGCAGTATGGTTAACAACTCTTGCTAATCTTGACTGGCCGAAGACTTATGCTAATTCTTTAAAGAATATAGAGTATCAAAAGATGGAGTTAATATCTATCCTTAATAAATATCAGCAAGCTAACATAAATACTGTATTGTTACAAACTAGAATACGTGCTACTACTATTTATCCTTCTGCTATAGAGCCATGGGACAGATGTATTACAGGTGTAGAAGGGAAAGCTCCAGAAAATGGCTACGATCCTTTAAAATTTGCAATAGAAGAATGTCATAAACGAGGAATGGCTATACATGCATGGATAGTATCTATACCTGCAGGAAACAAAAAGTCGATTGGGGTAAAACAACTTCAAAAGAAAGGACTTAAATTACATTACATTTCAAAAGAGGCATACCTAGATCCTGCAGATGGCAATGTTTCTCATTATTTAGCAAAAATATGTACAGAAATAGTAAGGCATTATGATGTAGATGGTATAAATCTTGATTACATTCGTTATCCTGATTCATGGCATAAACCAACAAGTAAATATGGAGATAGGTCAAATGACCGATGTGCACAAATAACAAAGATTGTGCGTACTATTCATGATCAAGTAAAATTTATAAAACCTTGGGTAAGAATATCATGTTCGCCTATAGGAAAATATGCTGACTTAAAACATTATTCTTCTAAGAATTATAATGCTCGCGACCGTTTTTCACAAGAAGCACAAGAATGGTTACGTTTAGGACTAATGGATCAGCTTTATCCTATGCAATATTTTCGTGGTAATAATTACTATCCTTTCCTTGCTGATTGGAATGAAAATAGATGTCAAAAAGAAATTATTTCAGGAATAGGCACTTATCTCCTTAGTCCTAAAGAAGGAAGTTGGACACTTAATGAAGTAAAGCGGCAAATGAATATTAGTCGTAGTTTAGGAATAGGACAAGCTCACTTTAGGTCGTTTTTTCTTACTAATAATACACAAGGAATACTTGATTATGAAAAATTATTTAATATTAGTCCTGCCATTCCTCCTGTTTTGTATGGTTATAAATATAATATAGCTGCTCCTTCATATTATAATAACAATAACAATTTAATAATTTCAGATAAAAATAGTAGTATTAAGATTTTAAAATGGAAAGGAACTTCACCTTATTATAATATATATGCAAGTAAAAAATTTCCAGTAGATATTAATAAATCTGAAAATTTATTATACACTAAGTTTATAGGCAAGTCTTTAGTTTTAAAAGATCCTTCGATGCAAAGAAACTTTCATTTTGCTATAACTGCTATGGATAGGTATGATAATGAAAGTGTTGCATTGCAAGAAAATATTAAAGAACAATCATCACCATTTTTCTCCACATTATTAACTAATGATAATAATAGGGTAATTCTACCATATAAGTTGGCAGCTTTTAAGATAAACTACTATATAGTAGAAACTCTACAAGGAAATATTATTCAACAAATATCTTATAATCCTAAAGTTAATTATGTATTAATAGCTCCTTTACCTAATGGAATGTACAGGCTAAAAGCAATGTTTCCAAATTATAAGTATTCTGTAAATATAGGTTTTTTCCTTATAAACAATTAACTTTCTGTGAGGTCGAGCTTTTTTTAAAACATTATATTTTTGCGATACTTTAATAGTAATATATAGTTATAATATTTTACCACATCTATTGTAAATAGTTTGAATACTGATAAATTATTTTTAAATAGTCGTCCCTTAAAAACTATATTTCAGCATAAAGTTTGTATTGACAAGCTTTATGCTGATTCTTTTTATAAGGT